>NZ_JBFUJO010000015.1:0-135596 GCF_056401355.1 Polaromonas sp. P4_F4
TGAGCTTCAAGCACACGGTGCAACTGTGGACAGAGTGGGTCTCGCGAGGCCTCTCGGCCACGAAGGATTGCGGGCGGCTATTCACGTTGATCGCACAATGCAGGGTCGGCCATCGACCCGGACGCATCGAGCCGCGAATGCGAAAACGAAGGCCCAAACCCTACCCCTGGTTGAAGGTGCCCCGCGACCAGGCTCGCCGACACGTCCAGAGGCATGGTCATGCCTATGAGCCAAAGTAAGTGCCATTCGCCCTAAGTGTTGAAGAGGTCGTGAGCGAGTACAACCCCCCTGTCCTGAAAACCTGGGAAACCCGGGGCGAACCGCGCTTGCTGCTGATCGGCCCGTACCGGATGGGTTTTGACCTGGCGCCCAGGGAAGGGAAGACCCAGTTGCGTGTCTGGATCGACTACAACCTGCCGTCCGGTTGGCCGGGACGCTGGCTCGGCAGACTGCTGGGCGCCGTTTACGCGGACTGGTGCGTGACGCGCATGGTGAAGGATTCGACGAGCTCTGCGTTGTTCAAGACGGTATGAACAAGGAGCACAACATGGCGATCATTTCTTTGGCATGGCGTCGCATTCCCGCGAAGAACCTGCTCGTCCTGCTGCTTTTGCTGCCCCTGATGGCCGCGACGTTCAGCGCGTTTGCGCAAGATGGTGCGCCGGCAGAAACCCAGACATCGGTCCAGCAAGGTGTGACGGTGAAGGTCACGCCCAGGGTGGTCGGCGCCGGCAACGCGCGCTGGCAATTCGCCATCGTGCTCGACACCCACAGCAGCGACCTCAACGATGACCTCGTGACCATCGCAACGCTGGTCACAGCCGATGGCCGGGAGGTCAGGCCGCTGGCCTGGACTGGCGCGGCCCCCGGCGGACATCATCGCGAGGGGCTGCTCGAATTTGCGATGACCGCGCCCTGGCCCACGGCGATTGAGCTGAAGCTGGCGCGCCAGGGCGAAGCTGCGCCACGGGTCTTCCGCTGGCAGTTTTGAACTCCGGCTCGCTCACCCCAGCATCATGAGAGCGGCGGCGGCCGAGCCGGCAGCAATCGACAGGCCATAACCGGCTGCGACAGGGCGACCGAGCGGCATCCCGCCGATCACGGCAGCAATGCAAGCCTTCGCCACCATGTTGGCCGCGGTTGCGAGGCCCACGGCGGCCACGGTGGTGGTCACTGCCAGGCCGCCCGCCGCCTGCATTTTCATCACGCTGATGATGATGGCGTCGACATCGGCCAGCCCCGACAGTGTGGCCAGCGCATACAGGCCGGGGTCGCCCAACCACGCCTTGCTGGCCTGGGTCAGCACGGCCATCAGGCCGAGAAACGCGCCGAAGCCGAGCGCTGTGCTCAGGCCGAAGGGCGCGATAGGATCGCCCTCCGACGCGACAGCGCCAGACGTGCCGCGCTTTCGCTGCCACGCGGCCAGGCCGAGAAGGGCGGCGCCTGCAGCCACCATGGGAACCCCGAGCGGCCGCCCGAGCGCAGGCTGAAGCGTGAACACGATCACCGTTATGCGCAGGAACATCATGCCGCACGCGGCCAATGTGCCGGCCGCCGCGGCATCGGTGAGCGCCGGTTCCGCCCGGGCACGCCTGGCGAGCATGAGCGTGGCTGCGGTCGAGGAGGCCAGGCCGCCGAGCAAGCCGGTCCAGAAGATGCCGCGCTGGGGGCCGGTGAACCGCATCGCGATATGGCCGCACAGGGACATGCCGGCAATCAGGATCACCGCCCACCACAGACGATATGGGTTCAGCGCGGCATAGGGGCCGAAGCCGGCGTCCGGCAGCAGCGGCAGAATGACGACCGACAGCACGAGCAGCTGCAGCGCGGCGCTGAGTTCGCTGTGCTCCACGAGTTGCAGCCAGCGGTGCAGCGTGGGCTTGAGATCGAGCAGCACCGCGATGACGACTGCCGTGCCCACCGCGATGGCGGGATGGCCTGTGCCGGCCAGCACGCCGAGCGCGTAGGTCAGCAGCGCGGCAACGGCGGTGGTCGCGCCCAGGCTGCCATGGATGCGAACGTTCTCGTGATAGGACACCGCCCCGAGGATGGACAGGCCGGCGAGCCCCATGGCCACTGGCCAGGGGCCCAGGGTCTCGCTCAGGACGCCGAGCACGCCGCCCAGCAAGCCAAACAGCGAGAAGGTCCGCAATCCCGCAACGCGGCCGCCTTCAGCACGCTCGCGCTCCTGCCAGCCGCGTTCGAGGCCGACCACAGCGCCGGCGGCGAGTGCCGCAGCCAGGGATGACACGATGGACATCACGGAGGGAGGCAGGAGTTCCACGGGAGGTTCCGGTGTGTAGTGTGAGCGGTGGGATGCCGTAGGGAGACCATAGTTACGCATTCATTGTCAAGCAGATCAGGCCAATATTCCAATATTCAGGGCTGTGACTGGAGGGGCGCGCACCGGGCGCCAGCTCGCCGGTCCAGCGCGCGGCCCACCAGTTTGCGCAGTTCGCTGAACCACAGCACGACGCTGCCCATCGCAGCGCAGACCAGCCACTGATGGAGTGTCAGCGGCACGGTGCCGAAGGCGAGATTGAGAAAGCCGAGGTTGACGACCGCCACCTGCAGCAGTGCCGACAGGGCAACCGCGCCCCACAGCCAGGGGTTGACGAACAGGCGTGTGAACGCGCTGGTGGTTTCGGAACGGGCGTTGAAGCAGTTGAACAGGTGGGCGAAGACCAGCACCGTGAAGCCCGCGGTGCGTGCGGTGGCGAGGTCTTGCGTGCCTTCGATCAGCCCGCCCGGCAGGTACAGGTCCATGGTCAGCAGGGTCACCATGGCCACGACCACGCCAATCTGGAGCACCCCGGCCCACATGCGGGCGTCGATGACCCGCTCACTCAGGTGGCGCGGCTTGCGGGCCATGACGTCGTCGGTTGGCGGGTCCACGCCCATCGCCAGCGCGGGCCAGGAGTCGGTGATCAGGTTGAGCCACAGGATCTGCGTGGCCAGCAGCGGCAGCACCACCGCGCCGCCGGCGGCGGTCTGCGTGCCCGTCAGGCCGATCACGCCTGCCCCGACCACACCGAGGAACACCGTCAGCACCTCGCCCATGTTCGAGGACAACAGGTAACGCAGGAACTTGCGGATGTTGTCAAAGATGCCGCGACCTTCGCGCACCGCCTCAATGATGGTTGCGAAGTTGTCGTCGGCAAGGATCATCTTGGCCGCCTCCTTCGTCACCTCGGTTCCGGTCATGCCCATCGCGATGCCGATGTCCGCCGATTTCAGCGCCGGCGCGTCGTTGACGCCGTCGCCCGTCATCGCGACGATGTCTCCGTGGGCCTGCAGCGCGTCGACGATGCGCAGCTTGTGCGCGGGCGCGACCCGGGCGTAGACCGACGTCTTGCGCACCGCCTCCGCGAACCCCGCATCGTCGAGCGCATCGAGCTCGGCGCCTGTCAGCGCCGTGGCGCCGGCATCGACGATGCCCAGGTCTGCGGCAATGCGGGCGGCGGTGCGCGGGTGGTCGCCGGTGATCATGATGATCCGGATGCCGGCGCGCCGTGCTTCTGCAATGGCCTGCGCCGCCTCCTCGCGCGGCGGGTCGATCATGCCCACGGTGCCGACGAAGATGAGGTCGTGTTCCAGGGTGTCCGTGGCCTGCGGGTTCTCGTCCGGGCGGAGGGGGCGGTAGGCTACAGCCAGGGTGCGCAGCGCGGCATCGGACAGCGTGTAGACGTCAGCCAGAATCTTCGCCCGCAGTTCATCGTCGAGTTCAACCGACTCCATCCCCACCCGCGCCCGGTTGCACCTCTGCAGCAGGACATCCGGCGCGCCCTTGGTGACCACGACAACCGCATCGCCGTGTTCGTGGTCGAGCGCTATCGTCGACATCATCTTGCGCTCGGAGGTGAACGGGATGTCGCCAATGCGCTCGAAACGCTGCTCGCGCCGCTCGCGCATTTCGGCATGGCCCAGCTTGCGTTCGGCCACCAGGAAGGCCGCTTCGGTGGGGTCGCCGTGGATCTCCCAGGCACCGTCCTCGCTTTGGCGCAGGTCTGCGTTGCCGGCCAGACTGCCCCCGCTGAGCACCACCACGTGCTCGGCATGCAGCGCTCCGGCACCGAGCCTGGCGCCCTCGTGTTCCACCTGACCGTGGGGAGCGTATCCCACCCCGGTGATACGGGTTCCGCCGGAAGCGGTCATGACCCGTTCAATGGTCATCTCCGAGCGGGTCAGCGTGCCGGTCTTGTCCGAGCAGATGACCGAGGCGGAGCCCAGCGTCTCCACCGACGAAAGGTTCCTGATGATCGCGTTGTGCCTGGCCATCCGCTGAACCCCCAGGGCGAGCACCACCGACAGGATCGCCGGCAGCCCTTCGGGCACGGCCGCCACGGCCAGGGCGACACCCAGCAGCAGCACATCGATGACATCGGCCGCGCTGTGGATCTCCGACAGCAGCAAAACGGTTGCGACCACCACCAGGGCAATGATGATCACGGCGATACCCAGCATGCGCCCGATGCGGGCGACTTCCTTTTGCAGCGGCGTGCCTTCCTGGGCGGTGGCCTTGAGCATTTCGGCGATGGCGCCCACCTGCGTGTCCATGCCGGTCGCCGTCACCACGGCCCGGCCGCTACCCTGCACAATGGCGGTGCCCTTGAAGACCATGTCGAGCCGGTCGCCGAGGGTGGCCGGTTCGCGCAGGGTGGCCGCATCCTTGAGCACCGCCTCGCTCTCGCCCGTCAGCGAGGCTTCCTGTACACGCAGTGAGGTGGCCAGCACCAGGCGCCCATCCGCCCCGACGGCGTCACCCTCGCCGAGCACCAGCAAGTCCCCGGGTACCAGTTCGGCACTCGGCACCCGCAGCACCTGCCCGTCACGCACGACCGCCGAGGTCACCGCGGTCATCCGGGCCAGCGCAGCCACGGCATGCTCGGCTTTCGCTTCCTGCACATAACCCAGAACGCCATTGAGGATGACGATGACCGCGATCACCATCGCATCGACCGGCCAGCCGACCCTGCCGTCGATGGCCCAGGCGACGAGCGAGATGGCAATGGCGGCCAGCAGCAGGTAGATCAGCGGATCCTGGAAATGCGCGAGGATGCGGCGCCAGGTGGGTACTCGCGGCGCTGCGCGCAGTTCGTTGGGGCCTTTTTCCGCGAGCCGGCGCGCGGCTTCCTGCGACGTCAGCCCGCTGTCGAGGTCTGCCCCGAAAGCCTTGGCTACTTCGTCAGCGTCCTGGACGGACGGGTCCTCAGATTTTCCGGTCTGCGCCATCACCGATGTGAGCTCCCAGTGCGTGTTACGGGCATGGCCCGGCTTTGTCCTTCGGCGAGCCCGGTGACGCCCGTCACAGCGCTCTTTGTCCCAGCCGCCGCAGCTTCACCAGCCAGCGCTCCGCGTCGCCTGGCTTGAAATTGCCCACCATCCCGATCAGCGTCTCATGCACCGGCGCGATGCCGGAAAAACCCAGAATATTGCGCTCCAGTGACCTGACGCTGTGCGCGCGGAAGTACCAGCGGTAGAGCAGGGCGGGCATGCCCATGGTGACCACAATACGGGCCGAACGGCCTGTCAGGCCCTTTTTGGTGAAGGCGATGCTGCCGGTTTCGCGTTCAAAGGCAAAACCGGGCCGGGCCACCTGTTCAAGAAAACCTTTCAGGAGCGCGGGCATGTCACCCAGCCACAGGGGAAAGAACAGCACGATATGCTGGGCCCAGCGGATGGTGTCCTGCGCCTGTTGCAGGCTGGCGGGCAACTCGCCCTCCTCCCAGGCCTTCTGGCTGCGCAGCAGCGGAAATTCGAGTTCCGCCACGTTGAGCGAGCGCACGCTGTGGCCGCTCTCCAGCGCGCCGCTGGCGTAGGCCGCGGCCAGAGCATGGCACAGGTGAGGGGTGGTCGTGTCGGGGTGGCCCTGGATCAACAGGACATTTTTTGACGTCATGGCAGGTTGCGCTGTGTATGGCTTGAAACGGCGAGCACGGCCCTGGCCAGCAGCGGCGTAAGGCGGATGGCGTTGCTGGCGTGAGGGATCGTATCGCAGGTCACCACGCGTGTCACGCCTGCGGCCTGCAGCCGTTGTAATGCGCCGCTGTCAAAAAGGGCATGCACGCCAATGCACAGGGGTGCGGGCATGCCGGCCTGCTTCAGGGTTGCGGTGGCGGCGACTAGCGTCTGGCCGGTGGAGATGATGTCGTCCAGCAGCACAGGCGTCCTGCCGGGCCAGGGGCCGCTGTCGGCCAGCGTGACCTGCACATCGCGGTCGCCCAGGCGGGTCTTGCTCAGTACCGTCCAGGGGGCATCCGTCAGCCTGGCCACCTCGGCAACCCATTGCCCGCTTTCCTGGTCGGGCCCGATCACTAGCGGACGGTCGACATGGCTGCGCAGCCAGCGCGCGATCACCGGCGCTGCCGCGACCACCTGCGTGCGGATCGGGTAGATCTCACCCAGGCTGCGCCATCGGTGCAGGTGCGGATCGACCGTGACCAGGAAGTCGAGCGATGCCGACAGCAGCCGCGCATAGCTGCGCGAAGTGATCGCCTCGCCCGGGTGAAAGCGGTGGTCCTGTCGCATGTAGGCCAGGTAGGGCGCCACCAGGCCGACTTGCGCGGCACCCAGGTCGCGTGCCGCATCGGCGGCAAACAGCAGGGGCAGGGTCTTGCCGTCAGGGTGGTGCAGGCTGCCGGCCAGCACGATGCAGCGGCCCTGCACCGGCGCGTCAATGCGCACCAGGGTTTCCCCATCGGGAAAGCGGTGCTGCCACAGCACGCTCCAGTCGCAGCGCAGCAGGCGAGCCAGGGTGCGCGCCAGTCGGGTTTCATCCGGCAGGGCGACGATCAGCATCAGGCATCCTCCAGCACATGCACCGTCTCGGCCTGCGAGGCCGCGTATTCCAGCGCATAGGCCAGTTCACCCGGCGTGGCTGCGTGCAGCGTGAAAAGCGGCTGGCCGCGCTCGACGAACTCACCCGGCCGAACATGCAGGTCGATGCCCGCGCAAGCCGCCTCCGGCGCACCGGCCAGTTTGGCAATGCGGGCCAGGCGCCGGTTGTCGACGGCGAGAACGCTGCCGCTGCGCAAGGCATGCACCGCTTGCCGGTGTGCGGCTACGGGCGGCTCGCGCAGGCCGCCCTGAGCCGCACAAATGTCCTGGAACTTGCGCCAGGCCCGTCCATCGGCCAGCACGGCGCTGGCCAGCGCCAGTCCGCCAGCGGCCGCAGCGGCGCCGCCGAACTCGAGAACCTCGCCGGCCAACAGCAGCGAGCGCTGGGTCAAGTCCGCCGGCGCGTTGGCCTGGTTGCGCAGCACGGCCAGTACGTCGCGTGCCTCCAGTGCGGGGCCGATGCCCCGGCCTACCGGGGCCAGGCCGTCAGTTTGCAGCACACGCACCTGCAGTCCCAGGGCGTGTCCCACCTGGCTGAGCAGCCGGCCCAGCAAATCCGCCGCCTCGGCGCTGCGAACCTTGGCGGTGGGCCCCACGGGCATGTCGATCAGCACATGGGTGGAGCCCGCAGCCACCTTCTTGGACAGAATAGAGGCCACCAGCTGGCCCTGGCTGTCAAGGTCCAGCGGACGTTCCACCCGGATCAGGATGTCGTCCGCCGGGCTCAGGCGTACCGCGCCGCCCCATACCACGCAGCCGCCGGTGCTTTCGACCACCCGGCGGATCTGCGCCACATCCAGGTCCACCGGTGCCAGTGTCTCCATGGTGTCGGCCGTACCGGCTGGGGAGGTGATGGCGCGCGACGAGGTCTTGGGCATGCGCAGCCCGCAGGCCGCCACGATGGGCACGATCACCATGGTCGTGCGGTTGCCCGGCAGCCCACCCACGCAGTGCTTGTCCATCACCAGGCCTTCGCCCCAGTCAATCCGGTCGCCAACGGCAACCATCGCGCGGGTGAGCGAGACGGTCTCCTCCAGGTCCAGCCGGTCGCCGGCACAGGCGGTGACGAAGGCCGCCAGTTGCAGGTCCGAGTAGCGACCCGCGGCCACGTCTTCAATCACGGCCGTGATGGCCGCCTGGGTGAGGGGCCGTCCATAGACCTTGGCGCGCACATGACCCAGCGACTCGAGCGGCGCGGGGTGGCGCAGCGAGACCATGTCGCCCTCCTGCGCCCGGAGCAGGCGCCACGCTGCTTCGGACAGGCCGGCCTCGTCGGGTGCGAGAAAGTCGCCAGACACCACGTTCAGCGTGGCGACAATGGTGCGATCGCCCAGCGCCAGCTCCACCCGCGATTGCGCCTCGAAGCCTTCCGAGTGGCAGACGTGGCAGTCGCGGTGCATGAAGAGCACCGGCTCCTGGTAGGTGTCTATGCCCAGCCGCCGCAGGCGCAGCTTGTGGGGCGTGAGAGGAATCGGCGGGGTTTGCATGGCGGGGGCGTGTTTCAGTCACTGTAGGCAAGGTGGGGCGTTGATCTCATTGGGGCGGGGTATCAAAACCGTCACGGAACCCCGTCCCCGGGCGGGGCCTGAACAAAGGCAAGCTCGTCTTCGGCGAGCGGTTCGGCGACGGCGTGCAGGCGTTCCAGCACGGCGGCGTCAGCTTCGGACGGGTCCCCCCGGCGGCCCAGCAGGCGCGCGTGCAGCACCGGCAGTGGCGCCTCGCAGGCGACGATGGAGAACGGCACGCCCAGCGTGCGCGCCAGCGCCAGGGCCTCGGCGCGTTCCGCGCGGCGCAGGAATGCCGCGTCGAGGATCACCGGGTAACCTGCCTGCAGCGCGATGCGCGCCGTGTCGAACAGGTGCCGGTAGGTGCGCGCGGTGGCTTCGGCGTCGTACAGGTTCAGCCCCCGGGCGCGCGAATCCTCCAGCAGGCCGAGGCCAAACAGGCGCTTGCGCTCGACGTCCGAGCGCAGCCGGATCGCCCCCTGCTGTTCCAGCAGGCGCTGTGATGCGAGGGTTTTGCCCGAACCGGGCAGGCCGTGGGTGATGGACAGCCGCACGTCGCGGGGCCCGATCCAGCCCAGAGCCGCCTGCAGGTAGCGTTGCGCCGCGGCGCTGTTGGCCCTGCGCAGGTGTTCCACCTGTGCCCGCACCAGCGCGCGGTAGACGAGCGAAAACCGCAGCGCTGGCAGTCCGCCATGATCGCCCGTGCGGTCAAGCCAGCCGTTGAGCAGGCGAAAGGCGAGGTCGCGGCGACCGCAGGCGTCGAAGTCCATCACCGCGAAGGCCACATCGTCGAGCACATCAATCCAGCGCAGCGCCGGGTCAAACTCGATGCAGTCGAAGGCCACCACGCCGCCATCGTGCGCCAGCAGATTGGCCAGGTGCAGGTCGCCATGGCATTCGCGCACATGGCCATCCGCCTTGCGGGAGGTCCACAACGGCGCCAGCGTGCCGGCCCCGGCTTCGAGCCAGGCCCGGAGCGCGGCAAGCCCGGCCTCGCTCGCCAGCGGCCGCACGCCTTCGAGTGCCGCCAGCGCGCTGGCGCGCCGCCGTTCGGGGCTCGCGAAATCGCTCGTCGCATCCGCGCGGGATGCTCTCGCATGAACGTCGGCGAGCAGCGCGGCCAGCCGATCGACATCATCGGCGCGCAGCGTGTCTGCAGCCAGCTGCTCGCTGAACAGCGCACCCGGCGCAAAGCGTCGCATGCGCACGGCGTACTCCAGCACCGGACCGGCACCGTCGAGGACGGGCGCCTCCGGCCTGCCGGTGATGCGCGTGACACCCAGGTACAGCGACGGTGCCAGCCGCTGGTTCAGCCGCACTTCCTCTTCACAGAAATGACGCCGGGCTGCCAGGTCGCCGTAATCCACGAACGCCAGCCGCACCGGTTTCTTGATCTTGTAGGCGGTGTCGCCAGCCAGCAGCACCCACGAAATGTGGGTTTCCATCAGTTCCGCATGCAATGCCGTTGAAAGGACGTTGACCAGGGCGGCAGCCCCTCTCATTTGCTGGCTGCCCTCAGGTGGGGCACCCCCAACTTCCGGATTGGGCGCAGCGTTCACGGGAAGCTCCCTCTGAGCACGCGGCGGGGAAGAAAATGGAAATACACCACGGTGCTCAACAAGGCGGCAAAGAAGCACCAGACCGAAATGAACCAGGTGGTGTAAAAGCCGTAGGCGATGGCAAAGGACAGCAGTGTCAGGACGCCGAAGGCCTTCGCTTTCGGGTGCGTGGACAGCATGAGGCTGAGCGTGGTGGACACCAGGTACAGCGTCGACGCCATGGCCAGAAAATGCGGCGGCGAGACGTACTCGATGTGTTGCCCCGTCAGCTGCGAAACAACCGGGTAGTCGACCAGGTGGTACAGCAAAAAGGCGCCCACCGCGACCCCGGTGCCCACCAGCGCGAGCAGCGCCCGCCGGCGCGGCCCTGGTGGTTCGATCAACAGCACCGCGACCGGGACGTAGATCGGCCACAACACATGGGACATGAAGGAATACATCTGGGTCATGGCCTCATTGAGCCATGGCATGGCGGGCTCTGGCTCGAACGTCAGCCACAGGACGCCCTCGCTCAACTGCTGCACGGCGAACAGCAGCGGGATGGCCGCGAAGGCCAGTTCGCGCGGACGGCGAGGCTGTTTCAGGGTCAGCATTCCGATTCCGAGAAGGCCGGCGCCTGCGGCGAAGCTGGCTGTGGCAGAGAAGCACATTCAGCCTGCTCCCTTCCGGAGCCGCCAGATGCAGATGCAGATGCGACAGCCTGGTTGGCCGGCCTCAGGCAGCGCAGCCTTGCGCCTGGCTTCCAGGTTGGCTTCCAGTGTCCGGGCCCGGTCGTGCCGCGTCATGGCATGGCCGGCGCGGTGCAGATCGGTGGGAAGGGCGTTCCGCATTTTGGTGTTTTCCCACGGGGTTGCGACTCAATGTTCGTCCCATACGGAATCCATACAACATACGTACAGCATAGGAGTCTGCCGGCCCCTTCCATTGATGCAGATCAACCGCTCTTCAAAGGTGCAATAGCCCATCACCCATCACGGATGGGCTGCTGCTGTCGGCAGGATCGGCCGGGTCGGCCGGGTCGGCCGGAGGAAAGCGGCTATTGCACCGTCAGTTTCTTGGAAGCGGCGGTGGCCTTTTTGGGCAGCTCCAGCGTCAGCACGCCGTCGGCGTACTTTGCCAGGGCTTTGGCATCGTCCACGTCCTGGGACAGGCTGAAGGTGCGCGACACGCTGCCATAGTAGCGCTCGCTGCGCAGCACCTTGTCATCGCTGCCCCTGGTTTCCTTTTCCTGCTTGACCTCGGCGTCGATCTGCACGATGTTGCCGTCGATGCGCACATTGATATCGTCTTTCTTGACGCCGGGCAGGTCGGCCTTGACCACGTAGGCGTCTTTCTTTTCAGAGACGTCCACGCGCATCTGGATGGCCTGGGCGTTGATATCCAGCGGGACCGGTGAGAAGAAGCGGCGCAAGGCCGATTCAAAGGTGTCGCTGATGCCGGGTTCGAATACACGCAGATGGGTTGTCATGATGATCCTCCTGGGTGGGTTGAAAAAATGCCGGAGACGGCTAGGCACCGACCTCCAGCTTGTCGACCACGCGCGAAACGCCGCGGGCGGCGAAGGCGGCACCTATGGCGGCGTCATGCTCCGCCAGCGAATGCACCTTGCCGCTGATCGTGACGACGCCGCCCTCGACCTCGATGTCGAGATGCTGGGCTTCGCGTGTTGCCTGCCGTGTGAGCGCCGCGGTGATCCCGGCGCCGATATCCCTGGAGCTTGCACGGGGCTTGATATGGATGTGGCTGGTCAGGCCGCGGACACCGACGAGCGGACGGATGCACTGCTCGGCGCTGGCGAGCTGGTAGCCCCAGTCCACCTCACCGGTCAGGGTCACCCAGCCGTCTTCGACCTCGACCTTCACCCGCTCGTCGGGAACCAGCGAACTCCAGCGCAATGCGGACGACGCGGCCTGCGCGATCTCGGAGTCGCTTCGCTGGTGCTCGGCAGCCAGTTTGACGTCCAGTTCGAGGGCAATGCCGCGGACCCCGGCGACGCGGCGCACCGCGCGTTCCACGGCACGTTTTTCAGCGAAGGTGTCGAGATGGCCCGTCAGTGTCACCACGCCATCCCTGGCAATGACCCCGATGCCGATCGGGTTGATGGCCGCGTCCCAGGCGAGTTCCGCCGTGACGTCGGCTTTGAGTTGTGCATCTGTTTTCATGTTCTTGCTCCTTGAATCGTGAGCCGCAGGAAGCGACCGCCGGCCGCTGCGAATTGCGGGCTCAATTCACTCTATGCCGTTGGCTTTTTCCCTGCTTGATATTTCGCAAATCGCGACACGCTGCGCGTGGCCCATCGAGATAAGTATTTGATCTCGCGCAACGGCATGAGTGCCCGGCGGCGGGGTGACGCCAGCAGCGATGACCAGGACCGCAAAAAATAAATAGTGATGTGTCCGGTGGCGTGTTTGATACGGACTACGGGCGGACCCTGCGCGATAGGTAAAAGCTCAGGGAATGAGCACCGCAGCCCCGTTCACCGCCCCGCTGCGCAGCGCCTGCACGGCGGCATTGGCGTCGTGCAGCGCGAAGGTCTGCACATGGGTTTGCAGCGCCAGATTCTCCAGCAAGGTGAAGAAGTCCTCGCCGTCGGCGCGCGTGAGGTTGGCCACCGACCTGAGCACCCGTTCGCCCCAGAGCAGCCGGTAGTCGAAGGAGGGAATGGCGCTCATGTGGATACCCGCGCAGACCACGGTGCCGCCCTTGCGCGTGGCGGCCAGCGCCGCCGGCACCAGTTCGCCCGCGGGCGCAAAGATGAGCGCCGCGTCCAGCGGGGCCGGGGCGGCGTCCGGGGAACTGCCGGCCCACACGGCCCCCAGGCTGCGGGCGAAGTCCTGCCCAGGCTGGTCACCGGCACGGGTGAAGGCAAACACATCCTGCCCCTGGGCCACGGCGACCTGGCAGATGATGTGCGCCGCGGCACCGAAGCCGTACAGGCCCAGGCGGCGCGGCAGGGCGGCGCCGGCCAGGCGCCAGGCGCGAAAGCCGATCAGGCCGGCGCACAGCAAGGGTGCGGCATGGGCGTTGTCGTAGCGTGCCGGCAGGGCAAAGCAGAAACGCTCGTTGGCGGCAGCGTACTCGGCGAAGCCGCCGTCGCGGTCGTAGCCGGTGAACACCGGAAAGTCGCAGAGGTTTTCGCGGCCCATGGCGCAGAAGGCGCAGCGACCGCAGGCGCCGCCCAGCCATGGGATGCCGACACGCTGCCCGACGGTGAACCGCGTGGCCCCGACGCCGAGGGCGATGACCTGCCCGACCACCTCATGCCCCGGCACCACCTGGGGCCGCCGCGGCGGCAGGTCGCCGTCGAGGATGTGCAGGTCGGTGCGGCAGACCCCGCAGGCGAGCACGCGCACCAGCAGGTCGTGGTCGCCGGTGGGCGGCAGCGGTTTGTGGGCCGCCAGCAATCGCCGTCCGGCGGGGTCGGCGGTCATTGCAAACATCGAGGTCGGCAACATGCCACCATGGTACGCAATCCACCCCGGCATGGGTGGGGTTGGCGGGCTTGTCCTTGATCTGGCGCAAGCCGAAAATACGGTGCAGGTGGGATCATGTGGCATGTGGCATGTGGCATGTGGCGGCCATCGCCACAGAACGGGGGTTTTCATGGCGCTTTACGACCCACGTCCCGAGGGGCAGCACACACTGCCTCCCATGGACGTTCCCCTCAAGCTCTGGCTGGCCCGGCAGGCACACGGCATCTCGCCGGCGTCGCTCATCCTGGCCTACACCGACTGGCTCAGCCACCTGGTGGTTTCTCCATCGAAGCAGGCTGACCTGGGCGCCAGCGCCTTGCGCAAGTGGCTGCTGTGGCTGCAGTACGCGCCGCAGCCCTGGCAACAGGAGCCCCCCGTGAGCGTGGAGCCGCTGTCGCAGGACAAGCGCTTTTCGCGGCCCGAGTGGCAGGTGCCGCCGTTCAGCGTCCTGGCTCAGGCCTTTTTGCAGCAGCAGCAGTGGTGGGCCGAGGCCATGACTGGCGTTCGAGGGGTATCGCGGCACCATGAGGAGGTGGCCGCCTTCACCACGCGGCAGTGGCTGGACATGCTGTCGCCTTCAAATTTTGTCGCCACCAATCCCCAGGTCCTGAAGGAGACGCTGGGCAATGGCGGCATCAACCTGGCCACCGGGCTGGCCAACTGGTCGCGCGATGCGCTCGCCGTCCTCACTGAAGGCAAGCCGCGCGGCGTCGAGGAGTTCACGCCCGGACAGGGCGTGGCGCTGACGCCGGGCAAGGTGGTGTTCAGGAATCACCTGATCGAGCTGATCCAGTATGAGCCCGTCACGGCCGAGGTGGATACAGAGCCCGTGCTCATTGTCCCGTCATGGATCATGAAGTACTACATCCTTGACCTGACGCCCGACGACTCGCTGGTCAAATACCTGGTGGAGCGGGGGCACACCGTCTTCATGATTTCATGGCGGAACCCTGACAGTGCCGATCGCGACCTGGGCATGGACAACTACCTGGAAATGGGCGTCATGGCGGCCCTGCAGGCGGTTCGGGCCATCCGGCCGCGCGCGCGCATCCACGCGATGGGCTACTGCCTGGGCGGAACACTGCTGGCCATCGCGGCGGCGGCCCTGGCCGGCAGCAGCCCCAACCCGCTGAAGACGGTGACCCTGCTGGCGGCGCAGGCCGATTTCCACGAGCCGGGCGAACTGGGGCTGTTCATCGATGAGAGCCAGATCGCGTTCGTCGAAGACCTGATGGCCGAGTGGGGCTACCTGGATGAGCGGCAGATGGCGGGTGCCTTCGCGCTGATCAATTCCAAGGACCTGGTCTGGTCCAAGCTGGTCCATGAGTACCTGATGGGGGCGCACACGCCCATGACGGCCCTGCGGGCCTGGAATGCCGATGCAACGCGCCTGCCCGCCCGCATGCACAGCGAATACCTGCGCTGGCTTTACCTGCACAACGACCTGGCCGCGGGCCGCTACCGCGCTGCCGGCCACGTGGTGAGGCTGTCCCATATCGAGCTGCCGCTCTTTGTGGTCGCGACCGAGGCCGACCATGTGTCGCCCTGGCACTCGGTGTACAAGATTCACCGCCTGACCTCCAGCCCGGTCAGCTTTGTCTTGAGCTCCGGCGGCCACAACGTGGGCATCGTCAATCCACCGGCTGGTCCTGCCGCGCATCCGCAGGCAAGCTACCGCATCGCCTCCCATGCGCCGGGCAAGGCGCCTGCCCATCCCCACGACTGGCTCGACACGGCGGCGCGGCGTGAGGGTTCATGGTGGCCGGGCTGGCATGACTGGCTGAGGCAGCACTCGTCTAGCATGGTCAAGCCGCCGCGTGTCAACGCGGTGATGTTCGAGGGGGCTCCGCTGGCAGCACCCGGCCGCTACGTGCACCTCGACTGACAGGCGCGACCGGCCGGGAGAGCGGTCGCAGGCCACGGGGCGGCAGCTTAATGCGTCGTCGGCCGGTTCCCCGCGCCATCCAGGGAGGCGGAAAGACTGGCTTGCCAGGCTTGCAGTGCCGGCTTGAAGCTGTCGCCGGCGCTGGAGCCCAGCAGGTGGCTGGCGCAGCCCATCATTTCCAGCTGGGCCTTCATCATGGCCGTCGCAATCTGCTGCCAGTAGTGGGCCGCCTCCTGCATATCGAAACGCAGCAGGTCCGACTCAATGGTGAGCAGCTCGGCAGGCCCGTGCGGGTCGCGCAGCCTTTGTGCAGCCGCCTCGTGGTGGACCGCGGCCTGGTGCGCGGCCTGTTGCTGGACTTTGCGGATGGCTTCGGAGCCGCGGAACATGGCGCTCGCACTGTCGGCTACCAGCGCGAACTGCAGGCGACCGAGGTTGGCCAGCAGGTTCCAGGGGGCGAAATCGGCGGCGCTCGCCTCGTGGGGCGGCGCACGCTGAGTGGTTTTGGTACTCATGGGGTTTCCTTTCGTTTTCAGGGTGGGGTGGGTGGAGGGATTAGCGCCGCAGCGCCGGCTGTCGTTCATGCTCATGAATGGCCTGGCAGGCGGTGCAGTAGGGGGTAGCCGGCAGGGCCGCAAGCCGCCGCAGATCGATGGCTTCGCCGCAGTCCAGGCAATAGCCATAGTCCGAAGGATGGTCGGGCCTGGCGTCGTCCAGCCGGCGCAGCGCGGTCAGCACCTGCTCGAGTTCGTGGGCGGCATGGTCCACCTTGGCGTCGGCGACCGTCGCCAGCGACTGTTCCGTTGCCACGTCCTTGAAATCCGTCACATCGTGCGACTCGGCTTCGGCTGCTTCGTCGGGCAAGCGGCCGGCGGCGCGCAAGACTGCGCGCAGTTCGCCCCCGCGCTGGGTGAGGAGCAGGCGAAAGCGCGGTGCCTGGCTGCTGTCGTAGATTTCCATGGCGAGCTTTCGTTGATCGTCGTTGAGGTGTCGTTGACGGTGTATTCCGTGTTTCAAATTCCATTTTGTGGGGCGCAAGTGCTGCCATCGTTGATCTAAAGCAAAGGCTGGCGCTGTCCGGGCGCTAATCTCAATACGGTTCAGTTAGCACACCGCGTGCAGTGCCGATCGTCTCCTTCCCCCGCTGGGGGAAGTCCGGGATGGGGGCTCACGGCGTGGGCGTCGAGCGACCGTGCTGACCTGGTCGTCGCTGGCCCCCACCCCAACCCWCCCCCGGAAGGGGAGGGAGCTTCAAGGGTCCTTCACTGAACGGTATTGGCGCTAATCTGGTTTTGTCAGACGGGGTGGCCCGCCTGCGCACAAGGAATTCCATGAGCGTACGTAATCTTGAAGCCCTGTTCCAGCCCGCGTCGGTGGCGGTGATTGGCGCTTCCGACCGCGAGGGTAGCCTGGGGTCGGTGGTGCTGCGCAACCTCAAGCTCGGCGGCTTCAAGGGGCCGGTCTGGCCGGTCAACCGCCGGCATGCGAGCGTGGATGGCGGGCCGGCCTGGCCCGATGTCGAGTCGCTGCCGCAGGCGCCGGACCTGGCCCTGATCTGCACCCCGGCACACACCGTGCCGGGACTGGTCGCCGCCCTGGGCCGCAAGGGTACGCGCGCCGCCATCGTGCTCACGGCAGGGCTGAAGCAGCCGGCCGTAGAGGGTGGCTCCGCAGGCGGGGTCTCGCTGGAGCAGGCCATGCTGGATGCTGCGCGGCCACACCTGCTGCGCATCCTGGGGCCCAACTGCATTGGCGCGCTGGTGCCGGGTGCCAGCCTGAATGCCAGCTTTGCGCCCGGCAATGCCCAGCCGGGCCGGCTCGCGTTTGTGACCCAGTCCGGCGCGCTGGCCACCGCCATGCTGGACTGGGCCAACAGCCGCGGCGTCGGCTTTTCGCATTTCATTTCGCTGGGCGACAGCGCCGATGTGGATTTCGGCGACGTGATCGACTACCTGGCCAGCGACCCGGGAACCCGGGCCATCCTGATGTACGCGGAATCGATCAAGGCGGCACGAAAGTTCATGTCGGCCGCGCGTGCGGCCTCGCGCAACAAGCCGGTGATCGTGGTCAAGGCCGGGCGCGCGCCCGATGGCGCCCGGGCGGCCGCCTCGCACACCGGAGCCCTCGCCGGTTCGGACGCCGTGTTCGACGCCGCGGTCAGGCGGGCCGGCATGCTGCGGGTCGACACGCTGGAGTCACTCTTCGATGCCGCGGAAACGCTGGCCCATGCGCGCCCGTGGCGTGGTGAGCGGCTGGCCATTGTCACCAACGGCGGCGGCGCCGGGGTGCTGGCGGCCGATGCTCTGCAGTTGGGGGGCGGCAGCCTGGCGCAACTGAGTGAGCAGACGCTGGCCGCCCTCGATGAATGCCTGCCGGCGACCTGGTCGCACGGCAACCCGGTCGACATCATTGGCGATGCCCCGGTCAGTCGCTACCAGGACGCCTTGCGCGTGCTGCTGGCTGCGCCCGATGTCGATGCCGTGCTGTTCATGCATGCACCGACGGCCATTGTTGCGTCCAGCGAGATCGCGCTGGCCTGCCTGCCGATGATGCAGGCATCGGCCAAGCCGGTATTGACGTGCTGGCTGGGTGGTGCCGCCGTGGCGGCTGCGCGCCAGTCCAGCGCGGGGGCGGGCATCGCCTCCTACAGCACGCCTGAGCGCGCGGCGGCGGCGTGGCTGCAGCTGCTTGGCCATGCGCGAAACCAGCAAGCCCTGCAACAGCTCCCGGCCGCCACACTGGACGACTTCACGCCGGACAGGGCGCAGGCCGGGTTACTGCTTCAACAGGTGCTGCATGACGGCCGCGAGTGGCTCGACGGGGCGTCGGCCCAGGCGCTGCTCCAGGCCTACGGCATCCCTGGCGTTGAAACCGTGCAGGTCCGCGACGTGCAGGAGGCCGTCGCCGCCGCCAGCCGGATCGGCTACCCGGTGGCCCTGAAGATTGTGTCGCCGCAGGTCATCCACAAATCCGACGTCGGCGGTGTCGTGCTGGGTCTGGCATCCGCCGAAGCCGTCAGGGCTGCGGCCGTGAAGATGTCTGGGCAGGTGACGCGCCTGCTGCCGCAGGCGGTGGTGCTGGGCTTCACTGTGCAGGCCATGGTGCAACGCCCTGGCGCCCATGAACTGATCGTTGGCATCGCCACCGACGCCGTGTTCGGCCCGGTCCTGTTGTTGGGCGAGGGCGGTACCGCCGTCGAGCTGCGCAAGGACCATGCGGTAGCCCTGCCGCCGCTCAACACCAGCCTGGCACGCGACCTGGTCGCCCGGAGCCGGCTGGGGCCCCTGCTGGCCGGTTATCGCGGCCGCCCGGCGGCGCACGAGCAGGCGCTGTTGACCACCCTGCTGCGGGTGTCGCAGATGGCCTGCGACCTGCCCTGGCTGGCGGAACTCGACATCAACCCGCTGCTGGTCGATGAGCACGGCGTGCTGGCGCTGGATGCGCGGGTCAGGCTGCGGCCGGTGCCGGCGGGCGAGGGCAGCCGGCTCGCCATCCGCCCGTATCCGTCGGCGCTGGAAGAGCGCGTCCAGCTGGCGGGGTGCGAGTTGCTGCTGCGCCCGATCCGGCCCGAGGATGGCCAGCGCCTGATGGCCTTCTATGCCGGCGCGTCGCCTGCCGACATGCGCCTGCGATTTTTCATGGCACGGCGCGAGGTGCCGCATTCCGAGTTGGCGCGCTACAGCCAGATCGACTACGACCGCGAGATGGCCTTCATTGCGCTGGCGCCCCAGGCGTCTGGCGGTCACGCGATGGTGGCGGAGGCGCGGGCCGTGTGCGACCCGGACAACTTGCGCGCGGAATTCGCCATCCAGGTGACGTCCGGCTGGCAGGGCAAGGGCCTGGGCCGCCTGCTGCTGGACAAGCTGACCGCCTACCTGCGCGAGCGCGGCACGGCCGAAGTCGTGGGGCAGTGCCTGCAGGAGAACACCGGCATGGCCGCGCTGGCGCGGCAGGCTGGCTTCGAGGTCTCGGCCGAGCCGTCCCAAGACACCATGATGATGCGCCTGCCGCTGCGCTGAAATCCTTTCAACTCCGGAGCCACCATGTCCACCTACCATCAAATCCTCGTGCCGGTCGACGGCAGCCCCACCTCGGAAAAAGCACTCGACGAAGCCATCAGGCTGGCCCAGCTGACCGGCGCCAGGCTGCGGCTGGTCCATGTCGTGGACGAGCTCAGCTATGTCAACGGCTTCGAGCCGGCGATGAACTACCTCAATGAAATCATTCCGCTGATGCGGGAGGCGGGCGAAAAATTGCTGGCGCATGAGCGGCAAAAGGCCGTGGACAAGGGCGTGGAGGCCGACTCCGTGCTGGTTGTGGAAGGCCCGGGCCGCATTTGCGACCATGTGGCGGAGCAGGCGCGGCGCATCAAGGCAGACCTGATCGTGGTGGGCTCGCACGGGCGCCGCGGCATCGGCCGGGTGTTGCTGGGCAGTGATGCCGAGCAGATCGTGCGGCATGCGCCGGTACCGGTGCTGGTGGTGCGGGGCGACCCGTCTGCCGGTTGATGCCCGCTGATGCCCGCGTTGATGTGCCCCGGTGAGAAGAAGCGGCCGGCTTCCCGCAGCCCTGCGCAGGGACGGCTTTGTCGCCTGTCCCCGTGCGGAAATCTGCTTCATCGTGGCGCACCTTTTGTCCTTCTGATCTGGACCCTTCTGATCTGGATCAAACGGGTCCCACTCCGCATATCTCCGCCTATCTCCGCATATCGAACGACTGATTTAGATCAAGCGGACGACCTGCAGCGCGCGGCAAACTTTGCGCCATGACCACTGTTTCGCCCGACCTTTTGCGCCGATTCGACATTGCCGGGCCCCGGTACACCTCCTATCCAACGGCCGACCGTTTCGTCGAGGCATTTACCGCGGCCGACTATGGCCAGGCGCTGGTCCAGCGCCAAAGCGGACCGGCCGCGCTGGCGCAACCGCAGCCGCTGTCGCTGTACCTGCACATCCCGTTCTGCGAATCGCTGTGTTACTTCTGCGCGTGCAACAAAATCATCACCAGGCACCACGACCGTGCGGCCACCTACCTGCGCTATCTCGGCCGCGAAGTGGACCTGCACACGGCCCAGCTGGGTCTGGAGCAGCCCGTCACGCAGCTGCACCTGGGCGGTGGCACCCCCACCTTCCTGTCCGACGCCGAACTCAGGGAACTGATGGCCATGCTGCGGCGAAGTTTTGCACTGGTGCCCGGAGGCGAATACTCCATAGAGATCGACCCGCGCACCGTGGACGGCGCCCGCCTGGCCACGCTGGCCGAGCTGGGCTTTAACCGGATCAGCTTCGGCGTGCAGGACTTCGACCCCGACGTGCAGAAAGCGGTGCACCGCATCCAGCCTGCCGCGCAGGTGTTCGCGCTGATGGAGCAGGCGCGGGCGACAGGCTTCGACTCGGTCAACATCGACCTGATTTATGGCCTGCCGCGGCAGACGCCGGAATCGTTCGCGCGCACGCTGGCCCAGGTGCAGCAGCTGCGGCCCGACCGCATCGCGCTGTATGCCTACGCCCACCTGCCCGAGCGCTTCAAGCCGCAGCGGCGCATCGTGTCCGCCGAGCTGCCCGGCGCTGCGGCCAAGCTGGCCATGCTGTCGCAAGCGCTTTCGGGCTTCGAGGCGGCGGGCTATGTCTACATTGGCATGGACCATTTCGCACTGCCCGGCGATGCGCTGGCCATTGCCAAGCGGCAGGGCCGCCTGCACCGCAACTTTCAGGGCTACAGCACCCAACCCGACTGCGACCTGATCGGCCTGGGCGTCTCGGCGATTGGCCACATTGGCGCGACCTACAGCCAGAACGCCAAGACGATGGAAGAGTATTGCGACCACCTCGACCAGGGACGGCTGCCCGTGGCGCGCGGTCTGGCACTCAGCCGGGACGACCTGGCCCGCCGGGCCGTGATCATGGCGCTGATGTGCCAGGGGCAGGTGCTGTTTGAATCGATCGAGCAGGCTTGGCTGCTGGACTTTGAGACCTACTTTGCGGCCGAACTCGAGCAGTTGAGCGAACTGGCCGACGAAGGCCTCGTGGTGCTGGATGACGCCGGCATCCAGGTCACGGCCAGGGGCTGGTTTTTCGTGCGGGCCGTGGCCATGGTGTTCGACCGCTACCTGCAGGCCGACCGCAACCGCGCGAAGTTCTCGCGCATTATCTGAAGAGCTCCAGCGGTCATGTCCACTACCCTCGCTGTCACGGCGCTGCTGATGGGGCTGGCGGGTGGCCCGCATTGTGTGGCCATGTGCGGTGCGGCCTGCGCCGCCATGCCCCGTGCCGGCCATGGTTCGCCTGCGCCCGCATCCACGCCATCGCGCTCGAATTCGCGCTCGCTCTGGATCTTCCTGGCAGGGCGGCTCGCCGGTTATTCCGTGGCTGGGGCCGCGGCCGCGCTGGCGGTGGAAAGCTTTGCCTGGCTCACGGCCCATGCCGTGGTGCTGCGGCCGGTCTGGACGCTGTTCCATCTGGCGGTGCTGGCGTGGGGACTGGTGTTGCTAGCCCAGGCGCGTCAGCCGGCGTGGGTGAATGCGGCCGGCCGCTCGGCCTGGGCGCGCATCCGCCCGCTCGCGGCGGCGCGCGGTGGTGTGTTTGCCATGGGCGCGCTGTGGACCTTCATGCCCTGCGGCCTCCTGTATTCGGCGCTGCTGGTTGCCTCACTGAGCGGCGGCGCGTCGCAAGGGGCGCTGTCGATGGCGCTGTTCGCCGCTGGCAGCGGCGCCTCACTGGCGCTGGCACCCCCGCTGCTGGCGCGCCTGCGGGACGCGGGTGACCGGCTGCGGCAGGACTGGGGCACGCGCGCGGCCGGCGCCCTGCTGGCGCTGACCGCTGCGTGGGCCCTGTGGGCGGACCTTGCCGCCCGCGTGGCCGCCTGGTGCGGGCTGGCTTAGCCGCAATACGGTTCAGTTAAGAACCCGTGAAGCTCCCTCCCCTTCCGGGGGAGGGGTGGGGTGGGGGCCAGCGACTACCAAGTCAGCACGGCGGCCCGATGCCCACGCCGTAAGCCCCCATCCCGGCCTTCCCCCAGCGGGGGAAGGAGAGGATCGGCACTGCACGCGGTGTGCTAACTGAACCGTATTGGGCTTAGCCGCTGTATGTCGACCCGAGCTGGCCCGCCGCCGGTCAATGGAGAGGGACAGATTCCAGATAGCAAGGCATGTGGCAGGTCCAGTGCAGCTCGCGCTCGATGCGCTGGCGCATGGCATCGGCGGCCGCCGGTTCGCCGTGGGTGATGAAGGTCTTTTTGGGTGCCGCCTTGAAGCCCTTCAGCCAGCCGATGATCTCAGCCGCGTCGGCATGGGCCGACAGGTCGTCGAGCATGGCCACCTCGGCATGCACGGGGATGTCTTCCCCATGGATGCGTACGCTGGGCGCACCGCCGGCAATGATCGCGCCGCGCGTGCCGCCGGCCTGGAAGCCGGCGAACAGGATGGTGTTGCGCGGGTCGGGCGCGAAGGCCTTGAGGTGATGCACCACGCGCCCGCCCGTCGCCATGCCGCTGGCGGCAATGATGACCATAGCGCCCTTGCGCGTATTGAGCAGGCGCGATTCCTCCGGCGTGCCCACGATGTGCGCCGTATGCGTCATGGCCTCGCATTGCGCGGCCGTCAGGCGCAACTCGTTCCTGTGCTTGAGGAACACCTGGGTGGCGCTGGCTGCCATGGGGCTGTTGAGGTAGACGGGCAGGTTGTCGCGAATCACGCCCTGGGCCTTGAGCAGATGGATGCAGTACATCAGGTTCTGGGCCCGGCCGACCGCGAAAGCCGGGATCACCACCACGCCG
This sequence comes from Polaromonas sp. P4_F4, assembly GCF_056401355.1. Taxonomy (NCBI): domain Bacteria; kingdom Pseudomonadati; phylum Pseudomonadota; class Betaproteobacteria; order Burkholderiales; family Comamonadaceae; genus Polaromonas; species Polaromonas sp. P4_F4. The sequence continues at coordinate 23,033 of NZ_JBFUJO010000015.1, forward strand.
CCGCGCGCAGCGGTTCGGTTGATCACCTCGCCAAGCGCCGTCAGGGGATCGGAATTCTTGTGCAGGCGGTCGCCGTAGGTCGACTCGACGACCAGGTAGTCTGCACCGTCCATCTGTGAGGGCGCCTTGAGCACCATGTCGTTCGGGCGGCCGATGTCTCCGGAAAACAGCAGCGAGCGTGAGCCATTGTCCAGCCGCACAAACGACGATCCCGGCATGTGGCCCGACGGCGTCAGGCTCGCGTTCAAGCCCGGCGCCGGCTGCCAGTGTTCCCCATAGTCCACCGGGTGGAGTAGCTTTAGGCAGCGTTCGGCGTCTTCGCGCGTGTACAGCGGCAGCGCGGGCGAATGCTTCGACAGGCTGCGCCGGTTGGCGTATTCGGCTTCCTCTTCCTGCAGGTGGCCGGAGTCGGGCAGCAGGATGCGGCACAGGTCGGCGGTGGCGGGCGTGCAGTAGACCTTGCCGCGAAAGCCCTGGCGTGCCAGCAGCGGCAGGTAGCCGCTGTGGTCGATGTGGGCGTGGGTCAGTATCACGGCCTCAATCGCGGATGGCTTCACCGGCAAGGGCGACCAGTTGCGCAGGCGCAGCTGCTTGTACCCCTGAAACAGACCGCAGTCGACCAGTACCCTGGCCTTGTCGTGCTGCACGAGGTACTTGGAGCCGGTCACCGTGTCGGTAGCGCCGAGAAACTGGAGTCGCATGGAAATCCTCGCCGTGTGAGTGGCCAGTTTCCGGCCGTTACGCCACGGGCGGATTGATTTCGATCAAGTGCGGCCCTTGGAGCGAAGAAATAGAGTTTGAAATGTGCAACATTCGACCCGTTGCGGTCACTGAAAATTGGGCTTCGAACGACGGGACTGCAGCGGGAACGGTCAGTCGCGGTTCATGCTCGATGGACAGGTCTGGGCCAGAAGCAGAGATTCTTAATGACTGCTTCTGGCTGACCAACTCGGGTAGCCCCCCTGGGGGCTGGAGGTAGTTGCGTATTCCAGTCCGACACAGCCCTCTGAGCAGGAGTTCATCGCCATTGCTGAACTAAGATAAGAGCACATATTCAACAAGAAGTGCCGTAGGCGCGTACTGCCGCGTAACCGAAGGGAGCAGACATGCAATGGATCGACGAAAAGGCTCTTGAGACCTGGGCCGAGCGAATGAACGCCCGCGACATGCTGATGGCAATGTTGGCGGACCTGATCCGCATGACGATTGACGACGCGACTCGATTCCGTTTCCCGAGCGGCGAGGTCAGCCAGTTGCGAGGCTGGGACGGAGATTTGGAAACGACTGAGGCCAAGAGCTTCGTTCCAGTCGGCAAGTCCAAGTGGGAGTTCGGCACCGGCCCTGGCGAAGCGAAGGCGACAGCCGACTACGAGAAGCGGACCCGACAGACGCCTCCCGCGGAGATGGCTGAGAACACCCTGGTTCTGGTCAACCTCGGCTCCTGGGACACGCCGAGGAAGAAGATTCCGGAGTGGGAGGACGACCGTCGTCGAGAGGGCAAATGGAAAGACGTAAGGTACCTTGATGGCGTTCAGCTCGTCCAATGGCTGAAAGACCATCCTGCGATTGCTGCCCGATACGCCCGCAATGTCCTCGGGACGGCCCCCCGAGAAGGCGCCTTGAGCACCGATGAGTACTGGGAAGAATTCAGCACGCAGTTCAAGCCGCCGCTCACCGAGAAGCTTGTAATCGCTGATCGGCAGCGCGAGGCGGACGACCTGATCGCGAAGCTTTGTGGTCCGGCCGACTCCTTCATGCTCGGCGCTGAGACCTCCGAGGAGGTCGTCGCATTCGCGGTAGCCGCGATTCGACGTGCAGCGCCGGCCGTTCGCGAGTCGCTTGAATCCAGAACGTTGATCATCCGTACTCAGATGGCTGCCCGGTTCTTTGAGATGCACACCGGATTGGCCTTTATCGCAACGGGCGAGGCCGAATCACTGGTTGGCGTGCTCGGAAAAAAGTGCCCCACGCTATCTGCCGCGACCGGTGCCTTGGCCAAGCGCGGCGCCATGCTAAAGCGCCCAACGGCCTCAGGCATGGTGGAAGGCTTCATTGAGATGGGGCTTGATCATGGCCAAGGCTACGAGCTCGCACATCGATGCGGGCGCAGCTTGACCATCCTAAAGCGACTGATCAATAACAAGCCAGCTGCTGACCCGGTCTGGCTGCAGCAGGCAGCTGTGCTGAAGCCCGCCTTTCTAGCAGGGGGATGGTCGAGCGATCTCGAGACAGACTGCGCCGTTTTGAAGGAGCTGGGGGACTACCCCGCCTACGTGACGTTGGAAGGCGTGCTCATGCCAACGCTCGCCTTGCCTGATCGCCCTGTGGACAGGGAGGCTGACGTCTGGCAGGTGCGTGCACCGGTCGATGCTTTCTTCTTTTACGGCAGTCAGCTGACCGCAGCAGACCTCACGCGGCTGCGCAACGCCATCGTCAAGGTATTCGGCAAACAGCCTGAGCAGCCGTCGCGAGATCAAAAGTTCAACCAGGCCAAGGCCGCTCCCGCCGACTACAGCAAATGGCTGCGCGATGGGCTTGCGTTGACGCTCCTCATCATCGCGTCAATGCATGACGTCGCTGGCCTGCACGTCAAAGGCAAGACGCCTCAGCAGTACGTCGATGACGTAGTCAACGCGCTGCCGGATTGGAGCAAATCGCACCATTCGATACTGCGCCTCGGCGATCAGACCGCGCTACTCGCGGAGGCCGCCCCCAACCCTTTTTTGAAGGCCCTCGAGTCTATGCTCGAGGGCGCCCCTGAGCAGACTTCACAGATATTCGAAACGGAGCGCGACCGCTTCTTCGGTCCGTCGAGTCCGCATGTGCATTTTCTCTGGGCGCTTGAGACGATTGCCTGGGACCCACGGTACCTCAACCGTGCTGCGGTGGTGCTCGCCAAGCTCGGCCAGCTGGATCCGGAGCCGGAATCGAACCACGTCAACCGGCCGATCAACAGCTTGCGCGACATCCTATTGGGCTGGTCGCCCAACACATACGCATTGCAGCCCCAGCGCATTGCATGCCTCGATGCCATCATCAGGGAGTGTCCCGACGTCGGCTGGCAGTTGCTCAAGAAGCTCCTTCCGCGTAGTCACGACTCCAGCTCGCCCACGCAGCATCCGAAGCTGCGGGACTTCGCGCCAGAGAAGCCCGAAGAGATCACCTTCGGTTTGGTGTGGGACTTTGAAGCCGCCGTTGTCGATCGAGCACTCGTGGCAGCTGGCGATGACAAGACACGCCTTAGCGTCTTTGTAGAAGCGTTGGGGCAACTTCAACCACCGAATCGTTCGAAGGTGCTCGCCCGCGTCGACAGCTACCTCGCCGATCACCAAACGGCCGAAGGCTGCACGATCTGGCATGAGCTCAAGGATGAATCGGCTCGCAATGAATACTTTGGCGACTCAGACTGGGCCCTGACCAACGAAGAGTTGGCCGCTGTGAAGGAGGTGGTCGAGCGTCATCGTCCTGCCGACCCCCTAGTGTCCGACCGCCATGCGTTTGATGACTGGACGCCGCACATTGGCAAGTACCAGGCAGTCTCTGAAGACTTCGATGACCCCACTGACCTGCGTAAGAAGGTTCTTCAGCGCGTGCTTGACCGCGACGGGGTGCTGGGCGTCCTGAGGCTGGCGAACATGGTTAAGTTGCCAGAGCTGCTCGGCCAAGTGCTGGGCCACCTCTCCATCACGCTGGATCAGATGTTTGAGCTGATGCAAGGAGCACTCAATCCTGCCGCGCCACCGAGTCTTTCGTACTACGTATCGGCCGCTGGTGCAGACAAGTTCGGCTACCAATGGACGGACGCATTCAAGGACCGCGTTCTGGCGCAAGTCGCGGACGACGCTGAGAAAGCCAAACTCTTGCTCGGTTGGCCAGCTACCCCGTCGACCTGGGCCTATGTCGATGGCCTTGACAGCGAGGTACGCGACCAGTACTGGCGCAACGCGGGCTTACTGCCAGTCCAAGCTCCGCTCGACGAGTTGCTGTTCGCGATTGAACAGTTCCGAAGCGTGGGGCGAGACATCGACGTCTTGGGCCTGTTGTACACGCGTGGCAAAGACTTGCCGTCGAGCCTGCTGGTGGACCTACTCGCCAAAGGGGCCGGGCAGGTTGGCAACGGCATCAAGCGCTTGGGCAACATGCTGTCGTACTACATCGCGCAGGCGCTGAAGGAAGTGCGTACGCGCAGCGATGTCGACAAATTGGAGATCGCGAGGTTGGAGTACGCTTACCTGCCTCTGCTGCGCCATGAGAGTGAGCCTTTGACCGTCTTCAGCCTTTTGGCTTCCGATCCCGAGATGTTTGTCGACGTGATGTCACACGTATTCAGAGGCAAGAACGCGTCCCCGGACCAGGTCATCACAGCCGAAATGAAGGCACAGGCGAACATCTCATACAAGCTGCTGTCGGCGTTCAAGACAGTGCCTGGGCTGCGCGAGGGGAAAATCGATGCTCAGATGCTAGCTGAGTGGGTTGAAAAGGTTCGAACACTTGCATCGGCAAAGGGCCTCGATGACATCGGTGACCAGCGCATTGGCTACGTTCTCGCTCATGCATCGCAGGACGCAAGCGAGCCGTTCTGGCCACCATCAGCGGTGTGTCAGGTGATCGATGCGGTCGCTGCCGAGCATGTCGAACGCGGGTTCGCCATGGAGTGCTTCAACAAGCGCGGCGTCTATGGAAAGGGAATAAACGAGGGTGGTGGGCAAGAGCGCGAGCTCGCTGCGCGTTACAAGGGCTGGGCAGATGCGGCTTTGAAGTACCCGCGGACGTCGGCGATGTTGATGGCCATCTCAGATGATTGGACACGCCATGCAGAGCATGCAGACGTCAATGCTGAACAGAGCAAGATGAAGATGTAGATTGCTCGACATCCACTACTGGCAAGAATCGCCCCCGTCAGCTATCCTTGTGACACAGCTTGAAGTCCGCTCTTGGGAAGTGAATCTGACGTGAGCGAATTCCGCTTTGGGTCAGGAGCTGCCAGCCACTCCAAAAACCTGAATGACTCTTGCCAGTCTTCTGCTGTCGTTCAGCCTGCCGCAGTGAACGACAGCAGATGGCCGACTGTAGCTGTTTCTACTGGCCGAACTTCGGGGTCCTGAGCCGACAGTGACGCCCCTCGTTGGGTGTCCGCAATGAGAGACCGGAGCGCTCATCCGGCCGACCTCACGCCTGCGCGAACATCCCTTCGAGGAATGATGTGATGTTCCGCATCGCGCGCGAGATGTAATTCTGCGCATTTTTCCGTACTTCATGAGTGTGGCTCATTGGTTCATAAAAAATACTCGTTGGACTTTGTCCGCTTCTCTCAGCGATAGTGGGTGCAACCAAAAGGACAAATACAAGCTATGCGAACAAACCTCCTCTGGCCGGTTTTGGCCGTCGCCGCCTACACGGCCTTCACAGCCTTCCCAGTTCAGGCCCAGACCACTTCACAGGCCACAGCGGCGCCTTCGATGCATCCGGTCGGCTACGGCGCACCCATGTCCCTGGCTGCGGCCAAAAAAGTCACAGATGCAGCCATGAGCGAGGCGAAACGCGTTGGGGTGCCCATGGTCGTTGCCATTACGGATCAGGCCGGTGTGCTGCTCTACCTCGAAAGGCATGACGATGCCATCTTGGCCGGTGTGACGGTTGCACAGGAAAAGGCCAAATCAGCGGCGGCGTTCAAGAGGCCCACAAAAGCTTTCGAGGATGTCATCGGCGGGGGCGGTAGCGGCAACCGAGTGTTGGGACTAGCGGGCGCTGTGCCGCTCGAGGGCGGCTTGCCCGTGATTGTTGATGGGAAGATCGTGGGGGCGATCGGTGTCTCTGGGGGGAGCGGTGCGCAGGATGGGCAAGTGGCAAAGGCCGGACTTGAGGGGTTGAAGTGAGTCTGTATGTAGACGTTGGCGGCCTCGCGAACGTCCTTTGATGCGTCAATCAGCCCGCCGTCAATCTCGGCCCATGCCCTCGGTGCCAACGAATATTCCGGAAGAACCCATGCACGCAGAACCGCCTAGCCGTGCGGTGCTGGAGGCGGCTCCCGCTTGCGGCCGCCAAGCAAACGGGCACCGGCATCAAAGCCACGGCAAACCCCCGTGGCGACCATGCCGGTGACGGCGAGCATCGCCGCCGTGTGAACGCCTAGCGCCGCGAGCGCCAGTGTCAGCAGTCCCGATCGGGTCATCTCCAGAACCGATGCGTCCCCTGCGCAAAGCGGAATCAGTGCCGGCACCAGCATCAAGCCGGCGCCGTGCGCGGTGGACATCATGAAGGACCAGAGCGCCAGCCCGGCGTGCCCTGCCGGTGCGCGCGCCGCCTTGGGTGTGTGGCCTGACAGGTGAAGCACTGCTGCGATGGCAAGCAGGCCGCCCGCCAGAACTTGCAGCGCGAAGCGATCCATGGCCATGCCGAATACCACCGCGCCGGCCACCAGCGCGACCGATGCGGCGTGCCCGGCTGCGATCGGCACCAGCGCCCGCAGTGCCTGCGCCCGGTCGCGCGAACGCAGGCCCCAGGCAGCGGCCAGCATCCAGCCGGTGGCAGGGTTCAGCCCATGAAGGGCACCGACCCCCGCCACCACGAGCCACGGCCAAAGGCTTGACATGATGGTCGCGCCAGTCTGGGCCGGTCAGGCTTTCTCGCTGCAGCACGAGCCGGCTTCAGGCGCGGGCGTAAATGCGGACGCGGTTTCGTAGCGGTCGTGGTGGCGCACCCAGTCCATCTTGTAAAACCCGTCATGCTCGTCGCGGCCCTTGGGTGCGAGATCGAGCATGCTGTACGTGCCTATCATCACTTCCACGCCGCGTCCGTAGGTGGAATAGGTGTGGAAGACCTGGCCCTCGCTGTCCTTGTAGAACAGGCTGATGCCAGGGGCCTCTTCGGCCGGGAAGGGCTGCATGGTGTAGTTGTAGTTGACGGCGCCGGTGGCCTGCTCTTCTGGCTTGAAGCTCACGTGGAAGTCGTAGTTGAAGTCGTTGCCGTTCGATGAAACCCACTTGAACTGCCAGCCCATGCGCTGGCGGAAGCGCTCGATCTCGGGCAGCGTCGCGCGCGAGACGGCCACGAAGCTCACATCGCGGTGCTCCAGGTGGATCTTCATGCCGGCGGTGTGGTCGGCCATGAAGGAGCAGCTGGGGCAGCCCTGTTCCCACCCCGGCCCGAACATGAAGTGTTGCACCAGCAGCTGGCGGCGCCCTTCGAACAGGTCTGCGAGCTTGCGCTGGCCTTCGGGGGCGTCGAAGACGTAGTTTTTCTCGATGCGAACCCAGGGCAGGGCGCGGCGTTCGCTGGCGATCTGGTCGCGCAGGCGCGTCAGTTCCTTCTCTTGCGCCAGCAGCGTCTTGCGCTCGGCAAGCCATCGCTCCCTGGACACGACGGGATGGTTCACGGTGTTCACTTTGTTCGCTTCGGCAGTTGCTGTACTCATGGTTTTCTCCTTGGCTCGATGAGCCGTTTGCGTTGGTCAATGCGCTGCCCGACCCGTGCTGGTAACAGGTGCGCTCGTTATCGGCCGGTGAGTGGGCCGAATGGGTTGTCAGCGCAAGGGCGCCATGCCTTGCGCGCTGCGTTGATGCGGTCTATACGGCCTTGGGCCGCCGCACGGCGCGGACTTTTCCGCTCTTTCCGCCGCCGCAATAAAAGAGGTCCGCACCGTCGGACTCCAGGCCGCTGACGCCGACACCCTGTGGCATCTGCAGCCGCTCGAGCACGGCGCCGCTCTTCGGGTCGATACGGCGGATCTCGCTGTCGTCGCCCTCCCAGGTGCCGTGCCACAGCTCGCCGTCCACCCACGTCACGCCGGTGACGAAGCGGTTGGACTCAATCGTGCGCTGGATGGCGCCTGTCTTCGGGTCAACCTGGTGAATCCTGCGGTCGCGGTACTGGCCCACCCACAGGCTGCCCTCCGCCCAGGTCAGGCCCGAGTCGCTTCCGCTACCGGGCGCCGGGATGGACGCCACCACCTTGCCGGTGGCCGGGTCGATCTTGTCGATGCGCGTCTCGGCGATTTGGTAGAGGTGTTTGCCGTCAAAGGCGGTGCCGGCGTCGCCGGCACACTCCAGCGTGCGCGTCTGCTCGCCGCTGGCGGGGTCGAAGGCGATCAGCCTGGCCCCCGTGGCGGCCCAAACACGCTGGCCGTCGTGGGTGACGCCTGCAATGTCATTGACGCCGGGGAAGGGACCGTATTCGCGCACGATCTCGGCAGGGCGCGCCTTGGCTTCGGGTTTGTCGTTAGGGGTCTTGCGGGTCATCGTTGCTCCTTGTGTTGCACCGTCCGTCGGCGCTTAGAACCTGTTCACTGCCTAAACGGCCCCGTTTAGGCAGTGAACAGGTTCTTGGAGTCAACTCTATCCAATCGGCAGCGAAGCGGGGAGTAACAAGATCGTCGTGAATCCCGCCAGCGGCGGCGCCAGCCAGCGCTGCGCCCGCGCCCGCCCGATGGAGCGCGCCCGCCCGGCGGCCTCGAGATCGGCGAGTGCCCGCTGGACGGTGCGCTGGCTTGCCCCCAGGGCCAGCGCCAAGGCTGAGGTGGACCAGGCCGCGCCGTCCGACAGCAGCGCCACCAGCGAGGCCTGCTCGCCGTCAATGGGCGGCGCCAGCACGGCCACGTCGCGCTCGGCCAGCGGCTTCAAGATAAAGCCCCGTTCGGTCGCTTCGATGGCCGCGAGTGTTTTGACCAGCGCGCGCAGACGGCCGATCTCGACCCTCAGGCGCGCCCGATGTGTCTCGTCAGGGCGCCTGGTGCGAAAGGCGGATTCGATCAAGGCTTCGCGGCTCACGTCGCCCGGCCATGCTTCAGCGAGCGAACGTGCCAGTGTGAACAGGACTGGCCGGCGCGCCAGCGGCCGCCACTGGTCGCCGGCACCCAGCCCACGGCGGCAGGCATCGACCACCAGCGCGTCTGAGGCCAGGAGCGCCGAGACCTCGTCGAGGCGCAGCGCCTGCCCGCCATCGGCGGTGAGGCGCCGGGCAGCGGGACGGTCCAGTGCAGCGCGCGCTTCTGTGACCTCGGCCATGAGCGCAGGCACCTGTGCGCGTTCAGCCGCCGCGTGCGCACGCGCCAGCGCCATCCGCGCCTCGCCGACGCGCAGTGAGCGCAGCGCAAGTTCGGCTGCGGTCAGTTCGGCCACCGCTCTCAGCGAAGGCGGGAGGCCGCGGGCATCCAGCTGTGCCAGCGCGGCCGTGGCCTCGCCCAAGCGGCCCAGCAGCAAAAGCCGGCGCGCCGTGATGAGCCACGCCTGCAGCGCATTGGCACTGTCGGCATGCGCCTCGAGCGTGGCTGCAGCCGCTGCCAGCGAGCGCGGCGAGCCGGCGAAGTCGCGCATGGCCAGCGCCACCTCGGCCTCCGCAACGACGCAGCGGGCCCGCGCCAGCTCCTCGTGGGCGCCAAAGCCACGGGCAGCGCGGCGAAGGAGTTCGCGGGCGCGCGCGTGCTCACCGAGCTGGGCCATGGCGATGCCGCGCAGGGCCAGCGCCGGCGGGTCGTCGCGCAGGGCGACCCGCTTGAGGGCGCCGAGCGCGTCGCCGGCGGCAAGCGCGCGCGCGGAGGCGGTAATCAGGGAATCCATGCCCATAGGCTACACCGCCTTGCTGATGCAGCGCCGCGCTTGCAACTTTCCGGGCCCTGGCGCGCGCGACCAAGGATAGTGTCGGCGTTGAACATGCAGCCCTGGCTCCGCCTGCGACCAAGGTCAGCCAGCCTTGGTCGGGAGTTCCGCACTGGGTACCTCCTCCGGGGGGCGCACACGGCTGAACATGGACAGGAGCAGGATGTCATAGATGATTTTCAATGCCCCACCAACGATCAGGGGCCATCCGAATGTAGACACGCCAAGAAGGTAGCCGGCCAGCGCGGGACTGGCGGCAGCAGCCAGGCTGCGCGGCACAGACGTCACGCTTGCCGCAGCGGCGCGCTCCTGCGGTGTCACGATGGCCATCACATAAGAGCTTCGCGTAGGCACGTCCATCTGCGACAGCGCGCTTCTGACCAACAACAGAGTCACAGCGTAAGACAGGTCGGTACAAAACGGAATCGCAATCAAGCACAGGCTGGACGGTAGATGGGTATAGACCATGGTCTTCACCAAACCAATGCGGCTGGCTATATGAGCCGCCACAAGGTATGAAAACGCTGTCAGCAGGCCGGCCCAGAAAAAGATGGATCCGGCTACTTCGATCGAGAGGCCAAAGCGCTGATACAGCCACAGGGCGATCAACGATTGAACAACAAACCCACCGCCGAACGCATCCAGGCTGAACAGCGTTGCCAGGAGGTAGACCCGCCGTTTCGAAGGACCCAGTGCCGACTTCGGTTCGGCGGCTTCTGCAGCAGGTCGCAACGGCAGACCGCGGTACAGTGCGGCCATCACAAGAGCCAGCAAGGCATACAGGACGAACATCCCCTGGATGGCGGTCTGCGTAGCGATACCCGCCATCGGCGCTGCCAACCCAGGCAAGGCGGCTGCCAGTGATCCAAAAGCCGAAAACAAGGTCCCCGTCAAGCTGTAGCGCGCGAAGACGGCCGTGCGAGATGGGCCTTCGACATTACTCGCCAGCATCGCATGCTCGACGGGCATGAAAACGCTCACGTCGCCACCCGACGGATTCAGCGTGCCAACGAACGCCACCAGCATCAGCGGCCAAAAGCTGTTCAGTGAGGCGATTCCCAGGCCTGTGAAAGCCATCAATGCCGAGGCGGCAAGCAGCAAGGGCCGGTGGTCGTAGCGCGACGCATGCGTACCAATGAGCAGGGTCAAGACGCCGGACCCCAGCAACGTTGTGGTTGCGATGAGCCCGACCTGAAACGGCGTCAACCCAAGATTGAGCAGATAGACCGGCAGCAACAAGCTGACGAAGCCGTCGCCAAATCCCCTGATCGCCTTGGCAGCGATCAGCCGGTTAAGACTGGTTAAGTGAAACGTAAGCACAGTTATTTGCTCCTAGGCCCGGCGGCATCTGATCTAACCGCCGGATCTCACGTCGCAGCGGTCTTGGGGATTAAGGGCAGCTGCGCGGCTCTCCAGGCCTCGATGCCGCCTTCCATAAATTGCGCGTTCACGCCGTGTGCCCTCAGCGACAAGGCCGTAGAGCGGCCAATGTCCAGGCCGTGGAAGCAATACACCACGACAGGGCGCTCAGGATCAAGCGTGCCAACCCAGGCGGGTACTTCTGCAGGATCGGCATAGCGTGCGCCCTTGATCATGTCGTTGGCGTCCGCGAAGGTTTCGGCGCGGCGAACATCAATCAATTGCGCGGTCGCCTGGTCGACGGCAGCAGGCTCAAGTCCAAACCCGAAGGCACTGGCTTTCACGGCGGCACCATAGCGCGGATAAACGGTGTCCCAGTTGATATTGCGCATGAACGCATCGACATAAGCTGCGGCTTTGGCGCCGAAGTCCAGGTGGTAAGCGTGCTCATACATATCGAGCGCCAGGATCGGCGTGGCGCCGGCCAACAAGTGCGTGTGGTCCGCCGCCCACTGGTTGACCAGCCGGCCTTCACGCGATGACCAGGTGAGGATGGCCCAGCCCGAGCCACCGCCCATGGCCTTGGCCAGCGCGGTGAATTCGCTGCGCCAGCGTTCGACCGAGCCGAAATCGCGGGTGAACGCAATCGAGAGGCCATTCGACGGCAACACACCATCGCCGCCCAGGTTCTCGAAATACAGCTCATGCAGGTAGACCGAGTTCGCAGCGATCAACTCCTCCCGTTTGAGACCGTTGATCGTGAAAACCGGCGTTGTATCCCAGGCCAGTTGCGCGAGCTGGCCCCGGATGGCGTTGAGGCGCTTGGCCGCACCGGTGTAGTTGTTGTCATAGTGGCTGCGCAGCAGATTTTCAGACAGACCGTCGAGTTTTGCAGGGTCCAGAGAAAGGGTTTTGAGTTGAATGTCCATGGTATTTCCTATTGGTTCATCATGAGGGGATAGAGCGCCAGGCCGGCGAATGCGGCCACCAGCACAACGACGGGTTCGGGCAGTTTCTTGAAGCGCCAGAGAATGGCGGCCGTGCCCAGGGCGAGCGCCGCCGTCACCACGTCGGTGATCGACCGCTGGCCCAGCACGATCACAGCGCCGGCAATGGCCCCGATGGCTGCGGCTGTGACGCCGTCAACGAAGGCGACGATGCCGGGGTGCTTGCCGTGTTTTTTGAAATAAGGCGCGGGGATCACGGTCAGCAGGTAGCAAGGGACAAAGGTCGCAAGGGCCGCTACCACAGCGCCCCAGAATCCGCTGGTCAGGTAGCCAATAAAGCCCGTGGTGATAACGACCGGCCCTGGGGTGATCATGGCCACCGCCACGGCATCGACAAACTGGCGGTCCGTCAGCCAGCCGTATTCCTGGACCACTCCGCCGTAGAGGAAGGGCACGATCGCCAGGCCGCTGCCGAAGACAAACGACCCCGCATACGCGAAGAATTTAGCGATCTGCCCGAGCTTGTGCCAGTCGACGCTATCGCTTGCCAGGGAGCCAGCCAAAGGAACGGCCGCGAAGGCAATTCCATTCAAGCGACCTCCAGCACGCTTGAGTGGACCGCGCGCCGCCCAGACCAGCAAGCCGGCGCCCAGGAACACCCAAATGACTTCGGAGTGCGTGATGATGGTGACGGCTGCGCTGACCAGGTAGATAACCCAGAGCAGCTTGTCCTTGCCAACGCTTTTGGTGGTGAGCTTGTACGAACTCAGCGCGATGATGCCGATCACCGAGGCACCGACCCCATAGAACACCGCCTGCATCCAGCCGATACCGCCGTAAGCCGTGTAGGCCGCGCCCAGCGCCACGACCATGATGAAGGACGGCAGGACAAAAGCCAGGCCCACCAGCGTGGCACCGACAAGGCTGTAGTGGACGTAGCCGAGGTAAATGGCCAGCTGCGCGGCCAAAGGACCGGGCATCAGCTGGGCCAGCGCAATGCCTTCCTTGTACTCAGCCTCCGAGATCCAGTGGCGCTGCTCGACCAGGTCGCGGTACATGTAGCCGACCAGAGCAACGGGACCGCCGAAGCCGATGGTCCCAAGACGCAGCATGTAAGTCACCATTTGCCACAGGGTATAGCTCGGCGAGGCAGCCGCCGCTGCGGCTGGGGTTTCGAGAGCCTGGGTCATGGCCGGGCCCTCCGCAGAGAGCGGGCGTGCGAACCCGCAAGCGCCGAGATACGCTTGTGCGCCAGGTGCGCAGTGCAAAAAAGAAGGAAAAAGCAAAAGACCAAGTGAAGCTCCTAATTGGGCGTGGTAACCCATCATCAGGAGCAGTACTTGGGGCACCGGAAGGCACCCTTGGCAGACGGGGAGACCGCTCAAGTCCCCGCTAAGTCAAATTCTATGTCAATTGAAACCCCCCTGTCGAATCCGAAGCGCAAGAAGGGCAAGGAATGGAAGGTGACGTTCAAGGATCCGGCAGCCAAGGACAAAGCCAAAGAAACCTTGTACATGGCGACCCTGCGCGCCCGTGGACGGTTCGGTCACCCGAGAAAAGCCGATGGCGGCTTTCTGGATGTTGAGTTTTAATGGTTGACTTGCCAGTCAGCAGTCGTTCATGGTGGTCAACAACGGGCCCATTGCGGCTGTTCGGTGCGTTCGGTTGTTGCCTCGAACATCAGCGACGTGGAGCAGCGAGGATCAAAGCCATTCCCGCCGCCACGAACGAGTGCGCCGGCCCCTTCTTGCCGAGAAGATCACCGTTCATGTATGCACCATCGATGAGAAGCACAAGCTGGTCGGCCAGCTCGTCAGGCTTGCGAGCCCCCATTTTCCTGGCCAGCACGCCGAGACGGCGATGCAGTTCCACCTTGTTCCTTCTGGCGACTGCGCGGGCGGGATGGGCTGGGGCCGGGAACTCGGTCGCCACATTGAGAAACGGGCAGCCGCGGTACTTCGGCCCGGCGATATGCTCGGCGATCCAGCGCAGAAGCGCCTGAAGTTCCGCTTCGGCATCATCCTTGCCTTGCGCCGCAGCACTTTCCCAGTCACTCCAATACTCGGCGTCCTCGCGCTCGAGAAATGCAACCACGAGATCGTCCTTGGTGGCGAAGTGCCGGTAGAGGCTGGTCTTGGCGACGCCGGATCGTTCGACCACAAGATCGACGCCGACGGCTCTGACGCCTTCCTGGTAAAACAGCGTCGCCGCGGTCTCAAGGAGGCGTTCCCGCACGCTCAGGACACCCTGCTCATCACTCACTTTGGTGGTCTGCGCCGTACGCTTTTTCATTGCATTTCCTCTATACCCTTGACACGCTACAGATCTGTACTCTACACTCATTAAAAGAGTACAGATCTGTAGCGTCTTGCGGCGGATGGCTCTCCATAGAAAGGGATTCCGTGATGACATCAAAAAAACAAGCTGTGACCGTGTATGGCGCCTATGGGCACACCGGGCGGTTCGTAGTCTCGGAGTTGCGCAGGCGTGGCTGGACGCCCATCCTCTCCGGACGCGATCCCGGGAAGCTGAGCGCCGTCGGGGCGGAACACCCCGGGCTCGAGGTGCGGCCCGCATCGGTCGATGAGCCTGCCTCGCTCGATCGTGCGCTGATAGGGGCCGTGGCGGTCATCAACTGTGCCGGCCCCTTTGCCAGCACCTCCGCACCCCTGATCGAAGCCGCATTGCGTGCCCGGATTTCCTACCTGGACGTCGCGGCGGAAATAGAAGCCAACATTGACACCTTCGAGCTGTTCGCTGATCGCGCACGCGAAGGAGGCATTGTGGTTGTGCACGCCATGGCGTTCTACGGGGGGCTGGGTGATCTGTTGGCGACCGCGGCGATGGGCGACTGGACGTCGGCGGATGAAATTTCCATCGCCTATGGACTTGACAGCTGGAGGCCGACGCCCGGGACATTGGTCGCGGGGCAAGTTTCGAAGCAGCGTCGGGACGGCCGCCGGGTTGTTTTCGCGAACGGAAAATTAACGTATGTCACGGGGGCGGCGCCAGTCGTTGACTGGACGTTTCCCGCGCCGGTGGGAAAGCAGCCGGTCATCGCAGAATTCACCATGGCGGACACCGTGACGATCTCGCGTCACCTGAAGACGCCCGAGATTCGCTCGTACATGACGGTCGCAGCAGTCAAGGACCTGACCGATCCGAATCAGCTGGCGCCGACGGCAAGCGACGAAAGCGGCCGATCATCACAAACTTTTCTGGTTGAAGTGCTTGTGCGCCGGGGAGGCGAGGAGCGCCGGGCAGTTGCCAGCGGGCGAGACATTTATGCGTTCAGCGCTCCCCTCGTCGTGGAGGCGATGGCGCGAGTCGTCAGCGGCCAGGTCAAAACAGCCGGCGTCTTTACCGCTGGAGAGGCATTTGACGCGCGGGACTTCCTGGCGTCGCTCTGTCCTGAGCATCTCTCATTGGAAATACGATGAGTTTTCTTCGAGCCCTCTGAAATCCTGAGGAGTGATGCAGGAGAGGGCTGAGGCTGAGCTTGCAAGCCGATGAGCGTTGATGACGGCGAAGCGTGGTGAATCGAGACGAAAGCATTCGTTCGACGCCCGTCAAGCAGCCATTCGCTCGGAATCCATGGGCTGAATGCGCCCGAGGCGCCTTACGCAGGCGGGAATGTCCGGCAAAGGAGTCGACAAGCATGATGGAGAAGACCGCAGGACGCCGTTGACGAGGCTGGCATGCGTGGCCACAATAGCGCATCGTAGCCAATGCCCAACCAGGCGGCGGACTCGTTGGAGAGGCCTGGCCCGCTCTGGAATGGGTGGGCACAGGCGCCATTTCGAGCTTTCAAGGGGGTCTTATGGCTGAGAGCGACAAAGTGTTTGCGGGCTCGATCCCGAAGTTCTACGACACGCTGATGGTCCCCCTGATCTTCGGGGCCTATGCCGCCGACATGGCGGAGCTTGTCGCTGCCTCCTTGCCCGGCTCGGTGCTTGAGACGGCGGCCGGCAGCGGCGTGGTCACGCGGGCGCTTGCGCCAAAACTTAAGCCCGACGCGCGCTACGTGGTGACCGACCTCAACCAGCCCATGCTCGACTATGCCGCCACCCGGCAGGGGGGCGATAGCCGCATCGAATGGCGGCAGGCCGACGCGCTCGACCTGCCGTTCGAAGATGCCTCGTTCGACGTCGTGTGCTGCCAGTTCGGCGCGATGTTTTTCCCTGATCGGGTCGCCGGCTACGCCGAGGCGCGTCGCGTGCTGAGGCCAGGCGGGCGCTTTGTCTTCAGTGTCTGGGACCGCATCGAAGAGAACGCCTTTGCCGACGACGTCACCAACGCCGTCGCTACGGTGTTTCCGCACGACCCGCCGCGATTCCTCGCCCGCACGCCGCACGGCTATCACGATATCGCACTGATCCGCGAGGAATTGAGACGCGCAGGGTTCGCCGACATCGAGATCGAGACGCGTGAGAAGGTGAGTCGCGCGCCCTCGGCACGCGACGCCGCCACCGCCTATTGCCAGGGAACGCCGCTGCGCAACGAAATCGAGGCGCGCGACGCCAGCTTGCTTCAGCTCGCTACGGACCGCGCGACGGAGGCGATCGCCAGCCGCCATGGCGAAGGCCCGGTGGTCGGCAAAATTCAGGCGCATGTGATCGTAGCGGCGCGATAGCGGAGTCCGGTGCAAGGCTGTTGCAAGACCGACAAGCATTGGCGATAAGCGCGGGCATCTGAGGCGCGGTGCGCCTTTGCCCGCGCGCACCAGAAAGCAGCCCGCCAAGACGAGATTCCCCCGAGCTGGTGTTCTCGAGCATGCAGCCGACGCACGTGCTTCATCGCGGCAACTATGGCCTGGTGAGATGCCAGAAGGCCGCCTGTGGCCAGCGACTGGAACTGGCCGACTGTGTAGCCGGTCGCCCATCTTCAAAACCTTTCGAACAGTCGCGTTGGAATGATTTCGGAGGTGAATCCTGTTGAATTCAACATGGGGATGAGGTTTAGCGGACCCGGCTATCGAAGGTCAGTTTTTTACGTCGACCAAAAGCGGACTCTTCAACCCGGAATATTCGGCTCGACCAACTGGGCCAGCGCAAGAAGCGACTCCTGCCAGCCCAAGTAGCACATTTCGGTAGGAATCACATCGGGGATGCCTTCCTGCACGACGGACATTTCGGTGCCACAGGAAACTGGGGTCAGCGTCACGGTGGTCTTCATAGTGCCCGGCAGGTTGGGGTCGTCGAACTTCGCATCGTATGCAATGCGCTGGCCGGGGACAAGTTCCAGGTACTTCCCGCCGAACGAGTGGCTGTGGCCGGTACCAAAGTTAGTGAAGGACATGCGCCAAGCGCCCCCGACCACGGGCTCCATGCTGTGGACTTGGCCGGTAAATCCGAATGGTGGCAGCCAGCGCTCGAAAGCGCTTGGTTCGACGAAGGAACGGTAGAGCCGGTCCGGTGAGGTGCGCAGCACGCGGTGCAGACGGACGGTGTTGGTAGCCATGGTTGTGTTCTCCTGAAGTGCAGAGGATGACCCTCAACTGACACGACGAATGAGCTTGCGGAAAATCGACACCGAGCGATGCCGGCTCCTGATTCTGAGGCCAGAAGGAAGGACCGGTATTGGCCGTATTCTGCCACCTGCTCGAATGTCGGCTCCTGGCCGGGTACGGGTGCAGCGATCATCGCGAGATGGTTGCGCCGCTCGTCGAAGGGCGACAACCTCGGATCTCCGCTGCTGTCAGCCCCCCGTACCAGTGTCGGCTGACAGCCTGACGACGCAGGCGCCACCGTGCGCTTGCGTCACTCTGAATTCGGAGGTTAAATTGCGGTCTGACGATCTTTTCGGAGAATCAGATGGAACGTCCTTCTCCCGAGGCGCCGCAGCGCTTTGTCATCAGCCACCACAACGAGGCCGACTTCAAGACCGGTGGCCTGCGGGACTACTCGGCTTATCGCGATCTGGGCGTCGCGGCTGCGACCAATGGATTGGCTAAGGCACATGTGATCCGCATGATCGCGCCGTTCCGCACCGAACTCAGCGTGCGACATCACCACAATGTGCACTTCCAGCTGGTCTACTGTCTGAAGGGCTGGTTCCAGACAGACTTCGAGGGCATCGGACCACAGCGGCTGGTCGCCGGGTCGTGCTGGGTCCAGCCACCCGGCATCCGCCACACGGTCGTCGGCTGGTCGGACGACTGCGAGCTCCTCGAGATCCTCATTCCCGCTGAACACGAAACCATCAATGATCCATGAAGCTTCAGCTCTGAATTTGGCTCGCTTCGCGCAGACCGATCCTGGGCCGCGAGCGTCTGGATCGTGTCGATACTTCGCCTGAGATGGTTGAATTTCCCATCCGTGTTGAAAGAGCTTTAGGAGGGACGAGTCATGTCGGAGATTGAAAAAGACCAGGTCGTTGGCGTGCTGAACCGGATACTTGAGGCCGAGCTCGCCGGCGTCGTCCGCTACACCCACTACTCATTTCTGGTGTTCGGGTTCGGCCGTATTCCGGTTGTTGCCTGGTTGCGCGAACAGGCCACTGAATCGCTGTTGCATGCCCAGCAGGCCGGGGAATGGATCACCACGCTCGGCGCCTATCCGTCGCTTGCGATCGGCAAGCTGCTGGACAGCCACACCTTTGATATCGCCGCGATCCTGCGCGAGTCACTGGAAGCCGAGATGGGTGCCTTGAAGCTGTACCGCGAGCTATTGACACTGGTGGAGCATCGCTCCGTCGCGCTGGAAGAATACGCTCGCCAGATGATCCAACTGGAAGAGCTGCATGCCGGGGACGTGGACAAGATGCTGCGCAAGCCGGGACATGCCGCGGCGTTCGCCCAACCCCAAGGTTGACGGGAACGAAAGCGACCAGCAGCCCGCAAACTGCGGCCGCGTTCAACGCGATCGCCTCAAGCGTATTGCGCGAGGCCGTGGCCGAGGGACCAATTCTCTTTCGCGACCTCGATAAGGCTCACGAACACGTCTTCCGACCGGATACCGGGGCTGTCGCCGAGCAGCTCCGCGATCCGCCGGAACAGCGCCTTCTTCTGATCCACGGTGCGGGTGTTGTTGGCGGTGATCTGGATAAACACGAGATCGTCGCTCCGGGCGACGCCAAGATAAGACGTGCCGTAGCGGAAGTTCGCAGCGTCATGCTCCGTGATGGTCATGAACTGGTCGTCTTCGGGCACGTTGAACGTTTCGCGCATCGCGCGGTAAAGGCTGTCGAAGATCGCCTGGCGGTAGGCTTCCGGCTTTCCGGCGTGTAGTGAGATGTGAAGCAGCGGCATTGGGGGCCTTTCCATGTTGTGCTGGCTGCATGTTATATATTTCGATATGCTATTGATATTTATATCAATAATAACGTTTGAATATGATAGAACGCCCCCTCGACCTGGATGCCGTCGCGGCTTTCATCCGCATCGCCGAGCTTGGCAGCTTCACGCGCGCGGCTGAAGCCATGCGGACGACGCAGGCCGCGGTCAGCTTGAAGCTCAAGCGGCTCGAAGACAGGCTCGGCTGCCGGCTCGTCGAGCGGACGCCCCGGTACGTGGAGCTTTCGGCGCAGGGCGCAGCCTTCCTCGAACACGCCCGCGAGCTCCTGGAAGTACATGAGCGCGCGCTCGCCGTATTTGCCGGAGCGCGGCAGCGCCTCACCATCGGCATCAGCGACCATGTTGCGGGGCCGGAGCTCCCCGCGTTGATCGCGCGCATGAACGCGCAAGACCCGCAGCTGTTGATCGAAATCCGGATCGGATCATCGGGCGACCTGCTTCAAAGCTTCGACCGGCGGGAACTCGACACGGTGATCGTCCGCCTGCATGTCGGGCGCAGCGACGGGGAAATTCTTACCGAAGAAAAATTCGGCTGGTTCGCAGCGCCAGGCTGGCAGCATCGCGCGGGCGAGCCCCTGCCGCTTGCCACGCTTGCCGAGCCCTGCGGCGTGCGTGTGATGGCCGGGCAGTTTCTCGATGCGGCAGGCGTGCCCTGGACAGAAATTTTCGTCGGCGGCGGCGTTGCGGCGGTCGCTGCGGCCGTCATGGCCGGGCTGGGCGTTGCTGCATTGGCTCCGCGCATGCTGCCATTTGGCGCAGTTGACGTGGGCCCCAAGCTCGGGCTTCCCGATTTGCCGCGCTTGCCAGTTCTGCTTCACTCAAGGGTCAAGGACGGCCGGTCGCGCGATGCGCTTGCCGCGCTTTCGGCTGCCTTCAGGAGCGCGGTGCGAGGCTAACGATGAGCCACACAGGATAAGCCACACAGCTGGTGAAAGAAGATGAGGTGGCCGGATGCGGGTGCAGAAACCATCGAAATCGACGCCACATTGCCGACACCCAACCCGCCGATGTCAACGTCGGGTATGGAGCGAGTATTTTTGGTAGCCCTATGTCGGCAGTCGACCCCAAGCGGACGCCCAATGTCACAGAGGCAAGGCCGCCGCACTCCGGGGCGGTCATGCTGGTGATGGCTTGGCGTCCAGCATCGCTCGTCCCACCGCGATGTCTCCCTGCCTGATCAAGGCCTCGCCGGCACTGACTCGGTCACATGCTGCCCGGTTCTGACTCAATTTGAATTTGCCGACCAGACGGGTGATCTCGATATCAATGCCCACGATGGCCTGCAACATCGTGTCGATGTAGTCCTGCGGCGCATCGCCCATCTTCCAGGGTGTCGGTTGACCAGCCTCGTGCCTGCGTGTCAGTCGGGCGACGACACCACGAACGTACTTTTCTTCGTCGTGTATGGTGATCCGTCCATGAGCGTGCACGACCCTGTAGTTCCACGTCGGCACTTGCTGGTGTGTCTCCTGCTTGCTGGGGTACCAGTTTGGTGAGATGTAAGCCTCTTCCGCGCGAAACACCACGAGCACTTCAGCCCCGTTGCCAATCGACTGCCAGACCGGGTTGTTGCGTGCCACATGCGCTCGCAAAATCCCGTGTTTCCCACCATTGGCGTCCAGCTCGAACGGTAGGTGGTTGGCGTCCAACCCATCCCTGTCGTGGGTGACGAGTACCCCCAACGGGTGTTCGACGATAAAGCCGTGCAAGGCTTCTGGTTGCGATTCCTCAAAGTGGCTTGGGACGTACATGCTGGCTCCGAAAGCTTGTAACCAATCTCACGCGGCCACAACCGCTCCTTGCAAGTACGGCCTGATATGCTGCATCGCGCGCGAGACGTAGTCTTCCTTTTCTCCCACGGGTGCGACGTAGTGCATCGCGCTCTGGGCCGCTTCGAGGCCCACCAAACGGGCAATGACCCAAATGGCCAGATACTGCGACGCCAGGCACCCACCTGCAGTGGCGACGTTACCCCTGGCAACGAAAGGCTGGTTCAGCACGGCGATGCCGGCTTCTTCGACCCAGGGTTTTGTCGTCAGATCCGTACACGCCGGGACGCCGTCAAGCAGCCCCAGTTTGGCCAACACGAGTGTGCCGGAGCACTGCGCGCCCAGCAGCTGTCGTGATGGGTCGAGCTTCAATTGCGCCATCAACGCCGCGTCGGCGACGACCTCCCTTGTCTGCATGCCACTTCCGACGATCACTGCATCGGCCTCAGCGGCGTCTCGAAGGGATGCCTGCGCTTCGAGCACCACGCCGTTCATCGAACGGACCCTCACAGCAGGGCTGGCGATCGAGACGCGCCAGCTCGGCTTCTTTACACGGTTGAGGATGCCGAGTGCGATGAGTGAGTCGAGTTCGTTGAAGCCTTCAAAGGTGAGGATGGCGATGTGCATGGTGTCGTCTGCTCCTGGCAAGGTGGGTTGCGATATGGCATCGTAGGACCAACTCGCAATACAATCAAATTATTGTCATGGATACATTGATGCATGGCCCACGCCCGCTACAAGCAGTTGGTCGACGCGCTCGCCGCTGAAATTCGCGCAGGTCGCCTGCCGCCGGGTACGCGCTTGCCAACCCACCGGCAGCTCGCTGCCCAAGAGGGCCTTGCCCTGGTTACCGCGACCCGCGTCTATGCGGAACTCGAGGCCATGGGACTGGTCAGCGGTGAGACTGGCCGCGGCACCTTTGTCAGAGAGGCCTTGCTTCCTCGCGGCCTGGGCATTGACCAGCATGTCGTTGCAGCGGACATGGTGGATCTGAACTTCAACTATCCGTCGCTGCCGGGCCAGGCCGAGTTGCTGCGAGTGGCCTTGCGCCAGCTCGCCGCTTCTGGGGACCTGGAAGCCCTGTTGCGTTACCAACCCCATGGAGGGCGCCAGCACGAGCGGGCGACAGTGGCTCGCCATCTCGCATGCCGGGGTCTAACGGTGACTGCGGACCAGGTGATGATCGTCAATGGGGCCCAGCATGGCTTGGCAACGACCGTCATGGCGCTGCTGCAGCCAGGTGACGTGGTTGCGACCGACGCACTGACCTATCCGGGGTTCAAGCTGCTGGCTGAAGCGCATCGCCTGGAGCTGGCGCCCATCCCGGCGGCCGGACACGGCCCTGATCTGGACGCGCTGGAGCGGTTGTGCACGAGGCGACGGGTGCGGGCCATCTATGTGATGCCGACGCTGAATAACCCGCTGGGGTGGGTGATGAGTGCAAGCCGGCGGCGGCAATTGGTTTCGATCGCCCGTCGGCACGGCCTGCTCATCATCGAAGATGCGGCTTATGCCTTTCTTGCTGAAGATCCCCCCGCCCCTTTGGCTGCGCTTGCCCCCGAGACGACTGTCTACGTCTCGGGATTTTCCAAGAGCGTAGCAACAGGGCTGCGCGTTGGATTCATCGCCGCACCGGCTGAATGGGTGCCCAGGATCGAGCGAGCGATCAGGGCCACCATTTGGAATACGCCCGGCGTGATGACGGCGATCGCATGCGCTTGGCTCGACGACGGCACCGTCACCCGCCTCGAATCGGAGAAGCGCCGGGATGCAACGATCCGGCAAGCGATCGCCAACGACATCCTCGTCAGAATGCCTCGCGTTAGCCATCCCGCGTCCTATTTCGTCTGGCTCCCCCTGGCGGAAGAGGTCCGTGCCGACCAGGTGGTGATGGCGCTCATGCGCGAACGGATCTCGGTGTCAACGGCTGAACCTTTCGCAACGTCCGCCCAAGTGCCGCATGCAATCCGATTGGCATTGGGATCCGTCGAGCTGGACACGCTCCGAGAGGCGCTGGAGAAGGTCAGGCGCGTGATCGATGACCAAACCTATTGAGGCCCAGGCATCTGGTTGCGGGTGCAGCAATCCTCGAAAAATCGGCACCACATGGCCGATACCCAACCTGCCGATGGCAACGTCGGGCATGGAGCGAGCAGCTTGGAAGTCCTATGTTTACTGAGCTTGCCTTGGATTAGTGCCCGTGCTGCAGGTCGGTTTGCAAAGTTACGGCCGGGTCGAAAGAGCCAGCAGCTCGATACATGCGCTGCTGTTCCTCGAATTGAAGGCGCGTGATATCACGTTCCAGTCCCACAAACTGGGCCTGAGGGACGGGTTGCGTTTTGTACAAACCGACCCATACATCCGTGATCCGTTTGTCGGAAAACACGTGATTCACCAATTCGTTCAGGCGCGTTTCCAGCAAAGGCGTATGTGCGCTCAGCGGCCACTCGTCGAGTACCCATCGGCAGATCGGCTCGTAGTCGAAACATTGAGCCAACGTAGAGGGGAATGTCTCGGCCAGTCCGCTGATGCACAAGCTCACCAGAACCGGCTGCGATTCACGTTCATGCTCGTAAATGCCGACGCGCAACCGTGTCCGGAGCGACTGGACGCGGATCGTCCATTTGGAGTGAAGCGTCATCAGCCGTTCAACTCACGCATTTGATCGAGGCGGTGCGCAAAACGTTGCGACCGATGTCGTTTAAACACTAACATTCAACGATGTTGACCGCCAGGCCACCGCGCGCGGTCTCCTTGTACTTGGTCATCATGTCGGCACCGGTTTCGCGCATGGTCTTGATGACTTTGTCCAGGCTCACATGATGCGTGCCGTCGCCATGCAAGGCCATACGGGCGGCATTGATGGCCTTGACCGAGGCAATCGCGTTGCGTTCAATGCAAGGTATCTGAACCAGCCCGCCGACCGGGTCGCAGGTCAGCCCCAGGTGGTGCTCCATGCCAATTTCGGCCGCGTTTTCCACTTGCTCCGGGGTACCCCCCATGACGGCACACAATGCCGCTGCCGCCATGGAGCAAGCCACGCCGACCTCGCCCTGGCAGCCGACTTCGGCCCCCGAGATCGAGGCATTTTCCTTGTACAGCATGCCAATGGCGGCGGCGGTCAGCAGGAAGTCGATCACGCCGCTGGGCGTGGACGTGGCGACAAAGCGTACGTAATAGTGCAGCACGGCCGGCACGATACCCGCTGCACCATTGGTTGGCGCCGTGACGACACGTCCCCCTGCGGCATTTTCTTCGTTCACCGCCAAGGCGTAGAGGTTGACCCAGTCCAAAACCTGCAGCGGATCACGCAGGGCGGCCTCCGGATTGGAGCGGAGTTTGTGGTGCAGGTCGGCCGCGCGACGCTTGATTTTGAAACCACCGGGCAATACGCCCTGGGTGCGGCAGCCGCGCTCCACGCAGGCTTGCATCACGGCCCAGATTTTGTGCAGGCCCGCGTCGATGTCGGCATCGCTGCGCCAATGCCGTTCATTGCGGCGCATGAGTTCGGCAATCGAGATGCCCGCGGTTTTGCATTGCTGCATCAGCTCATCGCCGCTGTGGAAGGGGTAAGGCAGCACGGTGACGTCTGGCGCCAGTACTTTTTGCTTGCTCCCATCGGCCGCCACTTCGTCGCTGACCACAAAGCCACCACCCACCGAGTAGTAGCAGCGGTTCAGCAGCTCTGCGCCCGCTGCGTCATACGCGATGCAGCGCATGCCGTTGGGGTGAAAGGGCAGAGTCTCGCGACGGTAAAACGCCAGGTGGTCTTTTTCCTTGAATTGCACCGCGTGCTGGCCTGCTACCCGTAGCTGGCCGGTGGCGCGAATCGCCTCCAGCAGTGCTGGAATGGCTTCTACATCGACGTTTTCGGGGTCATGTCCTTCCAGCCCCAGCAGCACGGCTTTGTCGGTGCCATGGCCTTTGCCCGTCGAGCCCAGGGAGCCGTACAACTTGACTTCGATACGTGCGCAGGACGCCAGCAGCCCCTGGTGGACCAGGCGGTCGGTGAACAGGCGCGCCGCCCGCATGGGACCCACGGTATGCGAGCTGCTCGGGCCGATACCAATCTTGAAAATATCAAAAACACTGACTGCCATGGTGGGGGTCTCGTTTAGCGCTGTGCGCTTTGGTACTGGGGGTGCACGAAGAAAGGGGCGTCCGAGTGTGGCAAGGGTGCCTTGCCGCGGATGGCGTCGGCCAGTTTTTCGGCCAACATGATGGTGGGCGCATTCAGGTTGCCACTGACCACGTTGGGCATGATGGATGCGTCCACCACGCGCAGGCCGCTTACGCCATGCACGTGGCCGTTGCCATCGGTCACCGCCATTTCGTCGTTGCCCATGCGGCAGGTGCACGACGGATGCAAAGCACTTTCCCCATGCTCGCGGATATGGGCGTCGATCTCGGCATCGGTCTGCACTGCTTGGGTGGGCGAGACGGCGTCGCCACGGAAGCGGTCAAAGGCTTGTTGCTCAAAGATCTCGCGGGTCAGGCGGATGCCGGCACGCATTTCCTTGCGGTCCTGCTCGGTGGCCATGTAGTTGAACAGGATGCGGGGTGCCTCTTTGGGGCTGACCGTGCGTAGCTTGACAGAGCCCCGGCTGGTCGGGCGCATCGGGCCCACATGGGCCTGGAAGCCGTGGAAGCTGGACGGCGCGCTGCCGTCGTAGCTGATCGCCATCGGCAGGAAGTGGTATTGCAAATCGGGGTGTTTGACGCCCGCTTCGCTGCGGATGAAGCCGCCGGACTCAAAGTGGTTGGTGGCACCCAGGCCGGTTCCCAACAGCATCCACTCCAATCCGATCCTGGCCTTGGCCAGCGGGTTCATGGCCGCATACAGGGTGATGGGCTCCTTGCAGGCGTACTGCACATACGTCTCCAGGTGGTCCTGCAGGTTTTCACCCACGCCGCGCAGCGGCGCCACCACCCGAATGCCCAGGCGGCGCAGCTCATCGGGGTTGCCCACGCCGGAGAGCTGCAGCAATTGCGGCGAGTTGATGGCGCCGCCGCACAGAATGACTTCATGGTTGGCCCGGATCAGGTCGGTGCAGTGGCCATTCACGACCTCCACACCGATGGCGCGCGGCGGGCTGCTTTCGGGCGCGAACGCCACCCGGGCCACCAGTGCGCGGGTGCGCACGCTCAGGTTGGGCCGTTTCAGGGCGGGGCGCAGGTAGGCCATGGCGGTGCTCCAGCGCCGGCCCTTGTGCACCGTCATGTCCATGGGCCCCAGGCCTTCCTGGCGGTAGCCGTTCATGTCGTCGGTGTAGGCGTAGCCGGCCTGTCGCCCGGCTTCGATGAAGGCAGTGTAGAGCGGGTTGCGGCAAGCCCCGGTGGATACCTTCAGCGGGCCGTTGTCGCCCCGGTAGGCGTCGCCGCCCTTGGCCCGGGTTTCGGCCTTGCGAAAGTAGGGCAGGCAGTCGGCGTACGACCAGTTTTCCAGGCCTTGGTACGAGGCCCAGCCGTCGTAGTCGAGCGCGTGGCCGCGGATGTAGACCATGCCGTTGATGGACGACGAGCCGCCCAGCACCCGGCCGCGCGGGCAGTACATGGAGCGGTTGTCCATGAAGGGCTCAGGCTCGGAGTGGTAGTACCAGTTGTATTTGTCGTTGGCCAGCGGATAGGCAAACGCCGAGGGCATGTGGATGAAGATACTGCGGTCGCCGGGGCCGGCTTCGAGCAGCAGCACTTTGACCTCGGGGTCTTCGGTCAGGCGGTTGGCCAGCACGCAACCTGCGGAGCCGGCGCCCACAATGATGTAGTCGAAAGAGTCAGTGGTCATGGTGCGGGCTTACCGGTAGCCGCAGGCCACCTGGCCTAGCTCGACGTAAACGGTCTTGAGTTGGGTGTAATGTTCGAGCGCGACCATGCTGTTTTCATGGCCGATGCCGGATTCGCCTGCGCCGCCAAACGGGATCTCAATGGGCGTGATGTTGTAGTTGTTAATCCAGCATATACCGGCCTTGAGGCTGGCCGCCACGCGGTGCCCGCGCGCACCGTCGCGGGTGAACACGCCTGCAGCCAGGCCGAAGCGGGTGTCATTGGCGCGTTGGATCACCTCAGCCTCCTCGTCAAATACCAGCAGCGCCATCACCGGGCCAAAAATCTCTTCTTGCACGATGCGCATGCCGTCGCTGCAGTCGGCAAAGATGGTGGGGGCCACGAAGTTACCGCCTTCGCATCCTGCCACCGCGACCGCCGTACCGCCGCAGACCAGCGTGGCACCGTCTGCAATGCCGCTGGCCACATAGTCCAGCACCTTGTCGCGGTGGGCGGCGGAAATCAGGGCCCCGACTTCGGTAGCCGGGTCGGTCGGGTCGCCGACCCGCAGCAGCAGGGTGCGCTCTGTGAGCCGGGCGAGAAACTTGTCGGCGATGCCGCGCTGCACGAACACGCGCGTGCCGTTGGTGCAGATCTCGCCCTGGGTGTAGAAGTTGGCCATCATGGCCGCCGTCACGGCTTGCTCGAAGTCGGCGTCGTCGAATACGATCAAGGGCGACTTGCCGCCCAGTTCCATGGTCACCCGTTTCAGCGTGCTGGCGGCGCTGGCCATGACGCGTTTGCCGGTGGGGATGGAGCCGGTAACCGACACCTTGGCGACGCCCGGATGGGCTGCCAGCAGGGCGCCGGTGGTGCCGCGGCCTTGCAGCACGTTGAACACGCCGGGGGGCACGCCTGCCTCCAGGTAAATCTCGGCCAGCTTCACCGCCGTCATGGGCGTGAGCTCCGACGGTTTGAAAATCATCGCGTTGCCTGCGGCGAGTGCCGGGGCTGATTTCCAGCAGGCGATCTGGATCGGATAGTTCCAGGCACCGATGCCCACGCACACGCCCAGCGGTTCGCGCCGGGTATAGGCGAAGGCATTTTTCAGCGGGTACTGCGTGCCCGTCAGCGTGGCAGCGGCGCCGGCAAAGTATTCGATGCAATCGGCCCCGCTGGCGACGTCGACCACCTGGGCTTCTTGCCAGGGTTTTCCGGTGTCTTGGACTTCGATGGCGGCGAGCGCGTCGTTGCGCTCGCGCAGCAATTGCGCGGCACGGTGCAGGATGCGGCCACGCTCGGTACCGGTCATGGCGGACCAGATTTTGAAACCAGTTTGCGCTGCCTCGACGGCCGCGTTCACATCGGCCTCGGCGAAGTCGTGCACCCCGGCGATCACGGCGCCGGTGGCGGGATTGAAGGTGTCGAAGCGTTCGCCGCTGCCCTGCACAGGCAGGCCATCGACAAAGCCGGGGATCAGCGTGTCATGCATAGGGATTCATTTTTTGGTGGTGGTCAACGCAGCACCACGGTTTTCATGCCGTTGATAAATACCCGCCGCTCCAGTACGAAGCGCAGGGCCCGCGATAACACCAGGCTTTCCACCAGGCGGCCCGCCTGCGACAGATTTTGCGGCGTATCGGCGTGGTCTACGCGTTCGAGCGACTGCTCGATGATCGGGCCTTCGTCCAGGTCGGTGGTGGCAAAGTGGGCGGTGGCACCAATCAGCTTGACGCCACGGTCGTGGGCCTGCTGGTACGGTTTGCCGCCTTTGAAGCCGGGTAAAAACGAATGGTGGATATTGATAACCCGGCCATGCAGTTGCAGGCACAGCGCCTCTGACAAAACCTGCATGTAGCGGGCCAGCACCACGAACTCGGCCCCGGTATCCACGATCAACTGGTGTAGTTTTTCTTCTTGCGCGGGCTTGGTTTCGGCGCTGATGGGCAGGTGGTAAAAAGGCAGGCCCTCGGCCTCGGCCAAGGGCGCCAGATCGGCATGGTTGGAGACGATGGCAACAATGTCCATCTTCAATTCACCACGTCGCCACTGTGCAATCAGTTCGCGCAGGCAATGGTCAAACTTGGACACCATGACCAGCACGCGGGTGGGCTGCGCCAGGTCATGCACCTGCCATTGCGCCTGTGGGAAGCCTTGCGCCAATTCGGCAAAAGCGCTGCGTAAGACTTCCACCGGGCTGTGCAAGCTGAAAACGCCACGTACAAAAAATCGCTCGGTCGTATGGTCGTCAAACACCGAAAACTGTTCGATGTATGCCCCATGCTGGTCGAGCAATGCAGATACGGCGGCGACCTGCCCTCGGGCGCTGCCGCAGGCCAGATTCAAACAGTAATGGTTGTTTTGGTCCGACGTCATGAGCGCGAAAGAGTTTGAAGGGCTGTGGTTTTTGCTTGAATTCTGCATAACGTTTTCACAATGCGGGGGCATCGCCTCTGATTCATGAAAGCTAGGCGGCCTTCTTCAGTTGCCCATGCGGGTCAATGACGAATTTCTTCGGCGCGCCAGCGTCGAACTCGGCATAGCCAGAGGGCGCGTCGTCGAGCGATATCACCTGCACGCCCACCACATCGGCGATCTTGATACGGTCCCACAGAATGGCTTGCATCAGCGCGCGGTTGTATTTCATGACGGGCGTCTGGCCGGTAAAGAAACTGTGCGATTTGGCCCAGCCCAGACCCAGGCGAATGCTGAGTGAGCCGTGTTTTGCCGCCTTGTCGACGCCACCAGGGTCCTCCGTGACGTACAGGCCCGGAATGCCTATCTTGCCCGCTGCCCGCGTGACCTCCATCAATGAATTGAGCACCGTGGCCGGGGCTTCCACCTGCGAGCCTGCGTGGCCATGGCCACGCGCCTCGAAGCCCACCGCGTCAACGGCACAGTCGACTTCCGGCGTACCCAGAATGTGCGCAATCTGTTCGGCCAGCGTTGCATCCTTCGACAAATCGACCGTCTCGAAACCAACCTTGCGTGCATGTTCGAGGCGCACCGGATTGATGTCACCGACGATGACAACAGCAGCCCCCAGTAGTCTTGCTGATGCGGCGGCGGCCAGGCCAACCGGACCGGCACCCGCCACATACACCGTGCTGCCTGGGCCAACCCCGGCCGTCACGGCACCGTGGTAGCCGGTGGGCAGGATGTCGGACAGGCAGGTCAGGTCGCGGATTTTTTCAATCGCCTGCGCGCGATCCGGAAATTTCAACAAATTGAAGTCAGCGTACGGCACCATCACATACTCGGCTTGCCCGCCGATCCAGCCGCCCATATCGACGTATCCATAGGCCCCGCCCGCACGCGACGGGTTGACGCTCAGGCAGACACCGGTGTGCTGCTCTTTGCAGGTGCGGCAGCGCCCGCATGCCACATTGAACGGAACTGAAACGACGTCGCCCCGTTTGAGCGTTTCGACGTCGCGGCCCACTTCGAGTACCTCGCCGGTGATTTCATGGCCCAGCACCAGCCCGGCCGACGCTGTCGTGCGGCCGCGCACCATATGCTGGTCGGAGCCGCAAATGTTGGTGGTGAGCACCTTCAGGATCACGCCATGTTCGGCTGTTTTACCCGTTGGATTGACCAGTGTGGGAAACGGGATGGACTGAACTTCGACCTGGCCCTGGCGCAGGTAAACGACACCGCGATTAGCTGACATTTTGAATCTCCTTGGTTTGGCGTGAAATGGCTTGTATGGCTGTGGTTTTAGATTGAAATTTGCACGACACTTTTGTCATGAGTGGTGTTACAGCGGATACATGAACGGTAAGGACGGTGAGCGGTAAAGGTACACAGAGGCAGGCAGCGCCACCGATAAAGGTCAGCACTACTGCGCGGGCGCTCGGGGCCGAACCATGGCGCCAAGCTGTGTGCGGCTGGTCGGAACCTTGGCCTCCGAGAGAGGGAAATTTGCGTAAAACGACTCAGCTCTTGAGCGCTGCCGTGACGGCGGGCAAGCCGTCGCTACCCGAGAAGGTTTTCACGCCCTTGAGCCAGGCATCCAGCAGCGCCGGATTCTTCTTCAGGTAGGCCCGTGCCGCTTGGTTGGGGTTGCCCTTGTCGAGAATGGCCAGCATCACTGAGTTTTCAATCGTGGTGTTGAACTGCAGGTTTTTCAGCAATGCCGCCACATTCGGGCAACGCGCTTCATAGCCCGGTGGCACGGCGGTGAACACCTTGGCTTCACCAAAGTTCGGACCAAAAACGGCGTCGCCACCTTCCAGATAACGCATCTTCATTTGCACGTTCATCGGGTGCGGCTCCCAGCCCAGGAAAACAATGGGCTTGCTGCTGCGTCCAGCGCGCTGCACCTCTGCCAGCATGCCGGCCTCGGACGACTCGACTATCTTGAAGTCCTTCAGGCCAAACTCATTCTTGGTGATCATGCCCTGGATCAGCGCGTTGCCATCGTTACCGGGTTCGATGCCGTAGAGCTTGCCATCAAGCTCTTTTTGGAACTTGGCAATATCGGTAAAAGTCTTCAGACCTTTGTCGTACAAATATTCGGGTACGGCCAAGGTGTACTTGGCACCCACCAGGTTGGGTTGCTCCAGCACCTTGATTTGGCCGGCCTTGACGAAGGGCTCCATCATGGGTGTCATGCTTGGGTTCCAGTAACCCAGGAAGGCGTCAATCTGTTTGGATTTAATGCCTGCGAACGTGATGGGTACCGAGGCAATGGTCACGGTGGGTTTGTAGCCCAGACCTTCGAGCACCACAGATGCCAGACCGGTGGTGGCAGCGATGTCGCTCCAGCCTACGTCGGCGAAGCGCACGGTTTTACAGCTAGCGGCCTCCTGTGCGCTCGCGAGGGGCGCGTACAGTGAGAGGACCGTTGAGGTCAAACCCAGAATGGCTAGTTTCAATTTCATGACCCGTTCCTTGTAAACGTGGGGTTGCGCAGCGCGACGACACCACTGCACTTTTACAGGTTGACGCGGCAGAACTTTGCTGGGAACGACGTGGAGTTGTACCGCAGCGGCAGGTGCATGGCTGGGGCCAGGTGCTTCAAGCCACCCGCATCACCGCTGTGCGAGATTCGCCGGCGCCCGCCTGGCGGCGGCGCTCCTCGCTGGGCGCGTGTCCGAACAAACTACGGTAGGCCTTGCAGAAATGCGATGACGACTGGAAACCGCAAGCCACGGTGACCTGCATGATGGGCTGGCTGCTGTGCGTCAGCAATTCCTGGGCGCGGCGCAGTCGCAGGTTCATGTAGTACTGCGCCGGGTTTATGCTGAAGTAGCGGTGGAACAAGCGCTCTAGCTGGCGCAGCGACAGCCCGATGGCGCTGGCCAGTTCGGCCAGGGGTAAGGGGTCTTCAATGTTGGCGGCCATGATCTCGGCAGCTTCGGTCAAATGTTGGTAACCCGGGCCGATGCACTCGGGCTGCGGGATGCGCTGGCGGTCGTTGCTGGCACGCAGCCGTTCTACGATAAATTGTTCGGAGATATCCATCACCAGCTTGGCGCCGTGGCGCTCGCGGATCAGGTGCAGCATCAGGTGCAGTGGTGCTGTACCACCGGAGCAGGTCATACGGTCGCGGTCGAGGATGAAAACCTCCGGCGCAAATCGCACCTTGGGAAACTCTTCACTGATCGCCGCCAGATTCTCCCAATGGATGGCACACCGGTAACCGTCCAGCAGTCCGGCGCTGGCCAGCGCAAAAGAGCCCGTACACAGCGCGCCCATGGCCACACCGCTGGCGGCGCATTGGCGCAGAAGCTGGCGCACGGCGTCATTCGTCACGCTGCGGATGTTGACACCGCCACAGACAAATACCATGTCGCATTCGGCCAGGTCGGCAAGATCTCCGATGGACGTCAGAGCCAATCCGTTGCTGGCCACGGCGGCTGTCTGCTCGGGGCTCACCACGGTCCATCGGTACAGCGGGCGGCGACTGATGTAGTTGGCCATGCGCAGCGTTTCTACGGCATTGGCAAAGGCGATCATCGAGTAGTCGTGCAACAGGATGAAGCCGATATGGGTACTGCCCTTTTTAGACTTTCCGTCGTTGGCACCCAAAGCTGCGGACGGGGGAGATTCAAGAGGGATGCGTGGCACGGGGCGCTCCTATCGGAACTTAGCTATCGCTGCTCTTGCGGGCTGCACCAAAACTCTCGGTGAGGCGGTCGAGGATGATGGCCAGCAGAACCACCGCCAGTCCACTCTCAAACCCCAGGCCGATGTTCAGGCGCTGGATGCTGGCGAGTACGTCGTTGCCCAGGCCGCCTGCGCCGACCATCGAGGCGATGATGACCATCGACAGCGCCATCATGATGGTCTGATTGACGCCTGCCATGATGGTCGGCATGGCGATGGGCAGTTGCACCTTGAACAGCAACTGGGTGGCGGTACAACCAAAGGCGTTGCCCGCTTCCACCTGTTCGGAGCTCACCTGGCGGATGCCCAGGCTGGTCAGGCGCACCACCGGCGGCATGGCGAAGATCACGGTGGCAATGGTGCCAGGCACCCGGCCCAGGCCGAACAGCATGGCAGCAGGAATCAGGTACACAAAGGCGGGCATGGTTTGCATGAAGTCCAGCATCGGCCGTACGGTGGAATTGACGCGGTTGTTGCGTGCGCACCAAATCCCCAGCGGAATACCGAAAAACAGGCTGATGAGGGTGGCCGAGAGTGTCAGGGCCAACGTGACCATGGTTTGCAACCAGAATCCGGTGACCACAATCAGCGTCAAGGCCAGCGCCACAAACACCCCAAACTTCCAGCCCAGGCGGCGAACGCCCACGGCCGCGGCGACCAGAATTACCAGCCAGAAGGGCAGGGCCAACATGCCCATCTCGACCCATTGGGCAAACTGTTCCACCACCACGCCAATCGAATCGAATACGGTAGCGCCGTTGTCCAGCAGGTGTTTCACCCCGGCATTGACCCAGCGGCCCAGGGGCAGCACGTCGTGCGAGGCTTCGGTGACTTGGGATAAAAGATCAGACATGGCGGGCCTCTTGGGACATTTTGACAAGCAGGCTGCGGGCGGAAATGCAGCCCAGCAAGCGATCGGTGGCGTCGAATACGCCCACCGGATGGTCCATTCCCAGCACGATTTTCATGGCCTCGGGCAGGGTGGTGTGGGAGGGGAGGCGCGGCCCGCCGTTGTAGGAGTGGCCGTTCAGTCCAGGGTCCAGCAAGTCCGCCGCTGTCAGGTAGCGCGAAGTGTCCACGCCTTTGAAAAACTTGCGCACGTAGTCGTTGGCAGGTTGGGTGATGATCTGGTGGGCGGTGCCCTCCTGCACCAGGTTGCCGCCTTCCATGATGGCGATGCGGGTGCCGATGCGCAGTGCTTCTTCGAGGTCGTGCGAGACGAACAACACCGTGCGCTGCTGCTCACGCTGCAAATCGAGCATCAGGCTTTGCATCTCGACGCGCTTGAGCGGGTCGAGTGCCGAGAAGGCCTCGTCCATCAGCAAGATGTCGGGGTCCACGGCCAGAGCCCGCGCCAGTCCTACACGTTGCTGCATGCCGCCCGACAACTGCGACGGGTATTTGGCCGCGTAAGTCTGCAAGCCCACTTGGCGCAGCACTTCCATGGCCCGGTCTTCACGCGCTTTGCGCGGCGTGCCCGCCATTTCCAGGCCAAAGGCAGCGTTGTCCAGCACATTGCGGTGCGGCATCAGCGCAAAAGACTGGAACACCATCGCGACCCGCTTGCGCCGCCACTTGACCAGGTCACACTGCGGCAGGGCGGCTATGTCTTCGCCGTCGATGTTGATGGACCCTGAGGAAGGCTCAACCAGGCGGTTGATGAGCCGAATCAAGGTGGATTTACCCGAGCCCGACAAACCCATCAGCACATAAATTTCGCCCGCCACCACGTCGAAGCTGACTTTGTTGACGCCCACGACATGCCCGGTTTTGGCAAATACTTCGTCTTTGCCTAGGCCTTCTCCCAGCAATTTCAATGCCTCGGAAATATTATTTCCGAATATTTTGTAAAGATTTCTAACGCTGATTTTGGGCTTTGGCATCGTGGGTCTCCTGGGGAATTTTTTCACTGTCTGTTGCGGGTTTTTCTTATGAGCAAACAGCGTGCCACTATTTTCTAGGGCGAATATGTTTTAGGCTATGGGGTTTGCCTATAGGTTGGACTTCTTGGACTTCTATTTTTGTCGGTAGCACCAAAATGGATTTTCATGATTACAAATGGAAACTTGAAGCCATTTTTGTATCGACACATGCACGTTTTTGAACTCACCGATCCAGTGCAATATCACTCACGGGCCTGCTGCAACAGGGCAAAATCCAACCTTGGTCAATTTCGCGTTGGCGAATGCCTCCGGCATGTTTCATGTCTACCTGGCCGGCTATTTTTTTTGTTTTGCAGGTGCTGCAGGCGCCACTGCTGCAAGAAGAGGGAAGGCGCAAACCCGCAGTAACCGCTGCTTGCAAAATGGTTTGATCGGCACGGCATGAAAATGCCTGGCCCATTTTCTGTAGTTGAATTTGGTATACAGAAACCGCATTTTCATTTTGTGCTGCAGTCGCGTTGTTCATTGCCTCCGGTACCGCAGCTTCAAAAGAGAAACTCTCTTCCCGATACCGCTGCATGTCGAAACCCGCCGCCACCAGCAGTGCGCGCACCGCCGCCATGAACGGTGCCGGGCCACAGGTGTAGACATCGCGCTGCAAAAAGTCGGGGGCAATATGGGCCAGCCGCGCCGCATCCATGCGCCCCAAATGTCCGGCGTAGGCGCTGCCGGGGCTGTGTTGCTCACACACGGTGGCCAGCCGCAGTTGTGTCATGTTGCGCGCCATCAGGCTCAGCTCTTCCGGGAACAGCACATCAGCAGGGCTGCGCGCGCAGTGCACAAACACGATGTCGGCATCGCTGCCCAGGTCGTGCAGTGCCCGCGTCATCGACATCAAGGGCGTCACACCGCTGCCGCCCGACAGGAATAGATACCGTTGGGCCGGGGCCTTGAAGCAGCTGAAGTCGCCGGAGGGCCCCATCGCGCCCAAGTCCATGCCCACGCGCAAGTGCTCGTGCAGCCAGTTGGACACCTCGCCGCCCGGCACCCGCTTGACGGTGATGCTTACGAGGTCCGGACGGGTGGGGGTGGAAGACAGCGTGTAGCAGCGATTCACGCTGCGGCCGTTGATCTGCAGCTCCAGTGTGATGAACTGGCCCGGCAGGTAGCGAAAACTGCGTGGGCCTTTGGCTGCCAGTATGAAAGTTTTGACATCGGCGGTTTCCTGGCGGATTTGCACGCATCGCAGGGTTTCGTCCTGGTCGGCAGACCAGGGCTGGGACGCGGGGGCTGCCAGGTCGGGAGCGTGGAGTGGTGTGGACATCGGGAAGGGCAAATGCTCAGCGGGTTAGCGTGCTTAAGCGGTTCACATACCAGTTGCAAAATTTTTCGACCAGACCTTCGGTGAAGGGCGAGTAAGGGCCGGGTTCGTAGGCGCCGCTGGCAATGCCAATCTGCGACTCTTCCACCAGGCGGCGGTCTTGCGCATTGGTGGCATTCCACACGGCCGTCAGGTTGTCCACGGTGTAGTCCACGCCCTCGACCGCATCCTTGTGCACACACCAGGTGGTGCGCACCAGGGTTTTGGTGGCGGAAATCGGCAACACCGAAAAGCTGACGATGTGGTCGCTCATGAAGTGGTGCCAGGAATTCGGCTGGGTCCAGAACGACAAGCCGCCGAGTGCTGGATCGACGAAGTTGGCCAGCAACTTCTTCGACGCCACTTCGGCGTTCATGGTTTGTGACTGGCCTGAGCGGTCGATCGGCAGGCGCTGGGCGCGAAAGCCGGTGATGCGCGAGTCCAGGGTTTCGATCTCTGCGGAGGGCAGGCCCATGGCCTCCCAGCGTTCGTGGTTGGCGGCCATGATGTCTTGAAAGCGCTGCAGCCCCGCCGCGTTGTGTTCGTCCGGCTGGTAGCCAAAGCCGTATTCGTACAAGGAGATGGTCAACTCCGGGTGGTTGCTCATGCAGTGGTAGCACTCGCGGTTGTTCTCCATGGTGAGCTTCCAGTTGCAGTCTTCCACCAGATCGACCTGGGCCGCTACCTTGCACTGGCTGAGCTGGTGCGGTGCCAGGTAGGGGGTCATCTCCGCCGCCATCTGCTCAAAGTCTTCGGGGGGATTCTCGGCCAGGCAGGTGAAGATCAAGCCGGCCAGACTGCGCACATGTACCGGCTTGAGGCCCAGGCCACGGGGGTCAAAGTCTTCACCCATGTGCTTGGCGTGGATCAATTGCCCTTTCAGGTCATAGGTCCACTGGTGGTAGGGGCAAACGATGTTGCCCACCACGCCCTGCTGGCTGGCGCACAGGCGCGAACCCCGGTGGCGGCAGACGTTGTGGAAGGCCTGGATCTGCATGTCGTCGTCGCGCACGATCAGGATGGAGTTGGTCCCGAAGTCCACGGTGATGTAGTCCCCGGCTTCCGGTAGCTGCGGCTCGACCGCGACGAAGATCCAGTGTTGGCCGAAGATGTGCTCCATGTCGGCCTGGAGCAGCGTATCGCTCAGGTAGAACGGCGCCTCCAGGCTGTAGCCAGGGCGTCGCCGCGCCAGCAACTCGCGCGTGAGCAGGGTTTGTGCAGAAATGGTTTTTGTCATGGTGGGTGTCTCTTCAAAAATGCACAAGAGAATGGGCTCGCAGGTAGTCCAATACCGCCTGCGCCTTGGTGTGTGGGTTGCCTGCCTGGAGCACCGTGCCGCCGGTCGAAGGCGACTCAATCGCTCCCAGCATGCGGGCGTGGCCGCTTTGGACGGTCTTGGCCTCCAGTAACTTGCGGCGCTTGCTATTGGGCACACGCTGGCCTGCAGGCGCGGTTGCCGGCCCAGAGGTTTGAACGGGCGTTCGCACGATCTGGCCCGCCATGGCGTCGGCCAGTGAATGGCGCAATGTCTGGGGGGTAGCGGCGCTCACCGCCAGCATGGCAGGTGGGCTAATGCGCAGGCGTCTTCGGGCTCCTTTGGGTAGGGCCTGGGTCACGATCCAGGCGTCGCCGTCGGGCTGCACGGCCAGTACATCGGTGACCACCGGGCGTCCCAACGCAGCTGCCAGGGCATGGGGCAGCATGCCCGTGCCGTGCTCGGATTCTGAACGGGTGCCGGTCAATACCCAGGGCACATTGTGCAAAGCCGGGACCAGCGCTGCCAAGACATCGGCAGCCCCGCCACACTCCACAATTTCAAGCCGCGGTGCGCCCAGGGCCAAGTAGTCGCGGGCCACAGCGTCCGGCAAGGAGCCTGCGGTAACCAGCCGCACGGTGCCCGATAAACCCAAAGCCAGGGCCGCCGCGCTGGCATCGGCACGGCTGCGTGTGGGCCTGCCGCTGACCGCATGGGTGCGGGCTGCGACCAATACTGTGATGTCGCTCATACATCTTCCTTTTGCCGGCGCACCAGTTCCAGCAGGGCCTGCATCAAGGCTGCGCTGTCTTCCACCACGGTCAGGTCGGCGCGGCGCGCAATTGGCGCGGAGGAGTCCAGATTGACCGCTATGACGTGGCGGCAGTCTTTGATGCCTTGCAGATGCTGCACCGCACCGGAAATCCCCAGAGCCAGATAGCCCGAGGCGGAAACGGTTTTTCCGGTGGCTCCAATTTGCTGGGCGCGGGCGAAGCGGCCATCGTCCACCGCGACCCGCGAGGCCCCAACAGCGGCTCCCACCTCCAGCGCCAGCGAGTGGAACAGCGGCAGATCCGTCACCCCATTGCCTGCTGCCAGGATGAAGTCGGCTTCCTCCAGCGCCAGTGTCTGCGGGTCCCCGGCTTGCACGCCCAGGTCTTCGATCCCGGAATCCAATGCGATGGGTAACGCGGCAGCTACGTCTCGCAGGCCCAGTCCCACAAACGGCAGCTTGGTGCTGACTACACCTTTGGTTAGCAGCATGACCTGGGTATGCGGGCGCAGCCAGTCCTGGCTGGCACTGGCGGGCACGCGCAAGGCGTCGGTCCCCAGTTCCACTACGCCACAGGCCAGGCTCAGCCCCGCCTGGATCGCAAAACGGCGACCCAGCTGGCCGTCGGCCCCGCTGTCGACGAAGAGCCAATGTGTCGGGGTCCAAGTAGTCTGCAGGCCTTGCAACCATTGCACGCAGGCTGTGGGCTGGTAGCGGCTGGCATCAAAACTGTCTAATGCGAGTAAGCGGTCCACACCGAGCCCGGCCACGTCGTCATGGCAGGCACCGAGTACCGCCACGATGACTTCTGTATCGGCGGGGGCCAAAATCGCCGCCGCCGCAATCGCCTGGCGCGCCACATCGGTCAATGCACCACGCTCGGCGTGGGTGACGACCAGCGTGGCGTGGGTGAACGGGCCCGCGCTGCGCACTGTTTTGACAACGGCTTGATGTGATGTGCTGTGTGCGCCGAGACGTTCGCCTTCGCTGCTGCCCAACACGATGCGGCGCAGGCCTGCCGGTGTGATGATGGCGGGGCGGCGCGGGTCTACGCGGCGTGTGGGTGC
Organism: Polaromonas sp. P4_F4; assembly: GCF_056401355.1. NCBI lineage: Bacteria > Pseudomonadati > Pseudomonadota > Betaproteobacteria > Burkholderiales > Comamonadaceae > Polaromonas > Polaromonas sp. P4_F4. The sequence continues at coordinate 62,206 of NZ_JBFUJO010000015.1, forward strand.
TGAGGGTGCGTGTGTGTTCATGCCACCTCCAATGCGTGGGCCAGCAGCTCGGCGATATCCAGCACCTCGGGACGCGGCCCGACCACGCCCTCCAGCATCGCCGTGCAGTTCGGGCAGGCGACAGCCACCACGCCTGCGCCGGTGTTTTTGGCGTCAGCGATACGGATGTCGGGGATGCGGGTGGCACCGGGAATGTCGGTAAATGGCGCACCGCCGCCGCCGCCGCAGCAGCGGCCCCGTTCGCGGCTGCGTTCCATCTCCACTACCTTGATGCCTATGCCTTTGAGCACGGCGCGCGGAGCCTCCACTTCGCGGCCGTAGCGGCCCAGGTAGCAGGGGTCGTGGTAGGTCACGGTCTCCAGGCTGCCGGCGCGGGTGGGTTGCAGTTGGCCTTTGGCCAGCAGGTCGGCCAGCAGCTGGGTGTGGTGCCAGACGTCGAAGTCGCCGCCCATGGCCGGGTACTCGTTCTTCAGCGAGTGGAAGATGTGGGGGTCGGGCGTCACTATGTGCAGAAAGCCGCGAGTCTTCAGGGTGGCGATGAGCTGCAGGGACAGGCGCTGGAAGCCGGCTTCGTCGCCCAGGCGACGTGCCAGGTCGCCGCAATCGGTTTCCGCCGTGCCCAGCAGGGCGATCTTCAGGCCGGCTTTTTGCAGCGTCTTGACGAAGGCGCGCAGGGTGCGCTGGTAGCGCATGTCGAAGCCGCCTTCGCCGACCAGAACTAGCCAGTCGGTCTGGCCGCCGACATCCAGCAGCGGCACGTTCAGGTCGGCCGCCCAGTGGTGGCGGGCGGTGAGCGGGAAACCGCCGACGGTGTCGGTGTCGCGCAGCTGTTCCAGCGCTTCCATGCCCTTGTTCGGCACCACGCCACCGACCAGGGTCATGTGGCGGCGCATGTCGACGATCGCGTCCACATGCTCGATCAGCATCGGGCATTCCTGCACGCAGGCGCGGCAGGTGGTGCAGGACCAGAGCGTCTCGCTGTTGATCAGGCCGTTGACGATGGGCAGGTGCGGCGCGCCTGCATGTTCGCCCACCGGCTGGCCAGGGTAGGGGCTGCCGGCGTAATTCGCGTCGCTCTTGGCGCTCATGCCGACCACCAGGTCCTGGATCAGCTTCTTCGGGTTCAGCGGCTGGCCGGCGGCAAACGCCGGACAGGCGGCTTCGCACTTGCCGCACTGCACGCAGGCATCAAACGACAGCAGCTTGTTCCAGGCGAAGTCGGCGGGCTTGCCGACGCCCATGTCGTCGGCGGTCAGGCGCAGCGGTTTCAGCGCGGTGGCGAAGCGCTTGTCACCAAAGCGCTCGGGCCGGGGATGCAGGCCCAGGTGCAACAGGCCGGCGACGGCATGCTTCATCGGCCCACCGGCGATGCCCAGCGCGAGCTCGGCCGCACCGGCCAACAGCAGCAACAAGGCGATCACGGCGATGCCGACCGACAGCGTCGACGACGGCACGAGCAGCACCAGGCCGAGGCCCAGCGCGAAGGCAGCGAGCGTGTACGGCAGGCGGTTCCACGGCCCGCGCGAGAGACGGGCCGGCGCGACGCGGCGGCGCAACCAGACGAAGACCACGCCGCCCAGCATCAGCAACGTGGCAGCGACGATCGCCGCATCGAGCCAGCGTGCGTAGATCGCCAGGCCGTAGTTGACCGCGACCAACAGCAGGGCCGCCACCGCGCCACCGGCTGTGGCGATGTGAGCGCGCGCGATATAGGGCTCGCGCGCCACGACATGATGCAGATCGATGAAATAACGCTTGGGGATCGCCAGCAGGCCAAGCCAGTTCACCACGGCAGGGCGCCCGGCGCGCCAGAGTTGGACGCGGCGCGCCAGCCCTGCGGCGAAGCAGGCGGCGGCGAGCCAGAACAGCAGGGTCAGGATGTGGGGGAGGGACCAGTTCATCGTCGTCACCGCAGAAAGTTCTCGACCGCGCCGAGCAGCGCCTGCGGCTGGTCTTCCTGCACCAGGTGGCCGGCGTTGGCAATCGCGGTGAAGCGCGAGCCGGGAATCGCTGCGTGCAGCCGCCGGCCGGTCTCGACGGGAATCCAGCGATCGGCCTCGCCCCAGGCGATCAGCACCGGGCGAGCGATGCGTGCATAGAGCGGCTCCAAATCATCGGTGTAACGCTGGTCAGCCTGCGCGATTTGACGATAGAACGCGTGTCGCCCACGCTCCCCCCGCCACGGCTTCAAGATGCCGGCGAGCGTGTCATCCGGCATCGCCGCATGCGTTGCGCCCTGAACGTAAGCACGGATGATCGCTTCATGGATGTAGTCGGGCACGCCCTGGAACGCGGCTTTGTGCTTTTGTACATGCGCGAAGAACGGTGAGCCCCAGGGCTTCAGCGCGACGGGATCGACCAGCACGATCTGCTTGAAATCGCAGCCGTGCAGCAGGTGCGCGCGCAGCGTGGCGGAGCCACCGAAATCGTGGGCGATGACTCGGGGTGCCTCGAGCTTCCAGTGTTTGAGCAAGGCGGCGAGCAGGCGGCCCTGTACCTCGAGCGATACATCCTGGTCTGCGCCTGCGCTTGCCATCTCTGACTGCCCATAACCGAGCAGGTCGTAGACGTGCACTGACCAATGCTGCGACAGTGCCGGGATCAGATGGCGCCAGTTGAACGAGGACCATGGTGTGCCGTGTACCAGGACGAGCGGCGGACCCTCGCCGAAAATCTCGTAGCGAACGTCTTGCCCTTCAAACGCGAAGCGGCGCGAAAGTATCCAGTCGGACATCGGGGTCAGGGCGGCCATTGCTTAAAAATCCTTGCACAGGCGCAGCGAGTCGTAGATCGCCGCGTGGATGTTGTGCATTGACACGCAATCGCCGACGCGGTAGAGCAGAAAATCCCCGTTGCCGGTGGCTTGGCTCAAACCGGGTTGCGGTAGTGCGTCATACAAGGCGTCGATATCGGTCTGGCCCTTGTTGAGCGACAGCGGCTTGAGCTGCCAGTACAGGCCGTCGTTCGGCAGGATACCGTTCTCCACCACCACCTGGTCCACGGCGCGCTCTTCCAGTGCCTCGGTGTATTCATTCTTCAACACGGCGATCAGCTTGTCGCCTTCATTGGTGTGTTCTCTGTAGACCTTTTCCAGCCAGAAGTTCGGCGTCTGGATCACGGCATTGGCGTAGAGCTGGCGGTAGAAGATCGGGAAGGTGGTGCCGCCTACGTCATCGGCTACCTTGACGTCAGGCGTCACGATCTCCACCAGCTTGCCGCGCGCGGCGATGAAGTCGGCCACGCCGGTGCCCGCATGGGTGCTGATGCTGTCATAGACCAGCACGTTTTCGCCCGGTGCGACGGCGCCCGACAGGATGTCCCAGCTGCTGACGCACAGGCCCTCGGCCGCGCCCCAGGCCGGCGTCTGGCCGGTGTGCGGCAGGCCACCGGTGGCCAGCACTACGATGTCGGGCTGCTCGGCCTGGATCATTTCCGGGGTGGCGGCCACGCCGAATCGGCGGTCCACGCCCAGGCGCACGGTTTCCATGTCGAACCAGCGGATGATGCCGGCCATCTGCTCGCGCTTGGGCGGCTTGGCGGCCAGATTCACCTGTCCACCGACGATCGTGTTCTTCTCGAACAGCACCACCTCGTGGCCGCGCTCGCGCGCCACGCGGGCGGCTTCCAGGCCCGCTGGCCCGGCGCCGACGACGACCACCTTGCGGCGCACGCCGGTGGTCTTCTCGATCACATGCGGCATGGTTTCTTCACGGCTGGTGGCAGCGTTCTGGATACAAAGGACATCCAGGCCGTTGTACTGGCGGTCGATGCAGTAGTTGGCACCGACGCATTGCTTGATCTGGTCTTCCTTGCCGTCGCGGATCTTGATGACCATGTGCGGGTCGGCGATCTGCGCGCGGGTCATGCCCACCATGTCCACCATGCCGGTGGCCAGAATGCGCTCGGCCTGCGATGCATCGCGGATGCTTTGCGCGTGCATGACCGGCACTTTGGAAACCGACTTGATGCCGGCGGCCAGGTGCACAAAGGGTTCAGGCGGCAGCGCCATCGGTGGCATGCAGTTCACCAGGGTGTTGTGGGTGTCGGCACCCGAGCCCACCACACTCAGGAAGTCGATCAGTCCGCTTTCAGACATGGCCTGGGCGATCTCTTTGGCCATCTCGTGGCTGATGCCGTCTTCATGGAATTCGTCGCCGCACATGCGCATGCCGACGCAGAAGTCCGCGCCGACCTGCTCGCGCACGGCTTGCAGCACTTCCATGCCGAAGCGCAGGCGGTTTTCCAGGCTGCCGCCGTATTCGTCGGTACGATGATTCACGCGCGGGCTCCAGAACTGGTCGACCAGCTGCTGGTGCGCGGCAGAGATTTCGATGCCATCCAGTCCGGCGTCTTTGACGCGCTTGGCGGCCCGGCCGTAGTCGGCCACGATGCGGCGAATTTCTTCGATCTCGATGGTTTTTGCGTTACCACGGTGCACCGGTTCGCGGATGCCGGAAGGGCTGACCAGGTGCGGCCAGTCAAAGCCGTGCCAGGCATTGCGCCGCCCCATGTGGGTGGCCTGGATCATCAGCTTGGCGCCATGTTTGTGCATGGTGTCGGCCAACCGGCTCAGCGGCTCGATCACGGAATTTTTGGCCAGGTTGATCGAGCTCCACCACGACCAGGGGCTGTCGCGCGACACCGGGCTGGAGCCGCCGCAAATCGCCAGGCCCACACCGCCTTTGGCCTTTTCTTCGTAGTACCGGATGTAGCGCTCGGTCGGGTTGCCGCCTTCGGCATACACCTCGGCATGCGCGGTGCTGACGATACGGTTGCGCAGCAGAACCTGGTTCAGGCGGATGGGCTCAAACAAATGCGGGTAGCGCATGGCAAAACTCTAGCGTGGGCTGACGGTGAAGACGCAGTGGGCGTGGCCTTCTGCCGCGCATTGGGTCTCGGTGCTGGTGGTGCGCACGGCGGAGCCGCTTGTCTCCAGCACCCAGTCCATTGCGCCTGAAAACCAGCCGGCGAACAGGTAGCAGACCTTGCTGTGGTCTACCGGCACTCCGGCAATGCCTTGCGCCAGTACGAAGACCGAGTTCTCCAGCTTGACTTGGGCGTGGCCGGTGCTGGCGTCCGCTTCGATGAACGAAAACAGACCCCAACCGCGTTGCGACAAGCGCTTGAGGTAGTGCTCGTACACCGCCATGCCGGAGAGGCCATGGGTCGCCGATTCTTGCTGGCACCAGAAGTAGGCCGAGCGGTGCCCGGCCTTGTACAGCGCCGGGGCATACACCTCCCGCCCCACCACGGCCTCGGTTTCGACATGGTTGTTGACGAAGAAGTGCCGGGGCACATAAATCATCGGTAAACCGTCGGTGGTCCAGACGCCTGTGTCGGCGTTCACTTCAATGGGGAGTTGGGGGTGCATCGTGCGCGTCCTCAGATGGTCGGGGGGCTTAAGAGAGCCAGCTAGCTACGCGTGCTGGGTTGTCGGCAATCCATTTTTCAGCTGCTGCATCGGGCTTGGCACCACCTTCGACGGCCAGCATCACTGCGCCGATTTCCTCGGGCTTCCACGACAGCTTTTTCAGGAAGGCCACGACTGCCGGGGCCTTGGTGTTCAGCGCAGGGTTGATGACGCTGTCCACATGCTCTTCGGCGCCGTAGATGTTTTTTGGATCGGCCAGGAAGCGCAGCTTGTACTTGGCGAACATCCAGTGCGGAATCCAGCCGGTCACGGCAATGGCCTTGTTGGCGCGGTAGGCGCGGTCCAGTTCTGCCGCCATGGCAGGGCCAGAGCTGGGCAGCAAACGCATTTCCAGGCCATAGGCCTTGATGGCTTCTTCGGTCTTGCGCATGACACCTGCGCCCGCGTCGATGCCGACGATACGGTTGTCGAAATCCGCGCGGTGGCTGTTCAGGTCAGCCAGGCTGGTGGCCTTCACATAGTCGGGCACGATCAGGCCGATCTTGGCGCCAGGGTAGTTGGCACCCAGGATTTGCACCTTGTCCTTGAAACTGGTCAGATAGGCTTCGTGCGTGACCGGCAGCCAGGCCGACAGCGTTGCATCCAGGTCGCCCCGCGCCACACCCTGCCACATGATGCCTGCGGCCAGTGGTACCAACTCCACCGGGGTGCCCAGCTTGCTGCGGATGATCGCAGCCGCCAGGTGGGTCGTGGCCACGCTGTCGGACCAGCCATCCACAAAGCCGATTTTGATCGTCGGTTTGGTCTGGGTGAAAGCGCTCGTGCCCGAGAGCGCCAGCGCGGACAGCCCCAGGGTTTTGGCCAGGAACTGGCGACGTTGGCGGGTTGAAAACGTGTGTGTGCGGGTCATGGTACGGGTACTCCTGGTTGATGAAAGAAAGGTGCAAGAAAATCAGTATCGGGTAGCGCATATCAGGCGCCCCAGACCTCACGGAAAACACTGAGCCAGTTCCGCCCCATCACCTTGTTGATGGGGCTATCGCAGGCTTACTGAATCTGGTCTGGTTTCACCACGATCCAGTTGCGGTCGGCCGTCACCGGCAGGCCTTGGGCCTTCTGGGCTTCGGCGTGTTTTTTCTGCATGGCCTGGATCTGCACCAGGTACTTGTCTTTGCGGTTTACCCACACGCGCAGACCACCACGCTCTACATCGGTGCCGCGAAACAGCATCGGGCCGTCACTGACGGGGGTGTCGCCCGCAACCAGAATGGGCTTTTTCCACTCGTCGATGTAGGTGTAAATGGCAGCCTGCTTGCCTTCAAACCAGGTCATCGGTGCCCATAGATAAGATGTCAGTTCATGGTCCAGCAAGGCGGCCTGGTTATATTTTTTCTCCAAAATGAGCTTGCGTGCGTTGGTAACTTCACCGGTCTTGCGGTCTTTGAGCAGCAAGCCGACACCGATGACGTTTTGCGGCTTGGCGTTGTAGCCATGCTTGGGGTCGGCCACGATCATGCGCACCAACTCCTCGCTGGCCGCACTCATCACGTACACCTCAATGCCGTTTTCCATCAACCGGTTGTAGAGCTCCTGCATGCCTGTGTAGAACTTCGGCGGCTTGACCGCAACGGTCTTGACCGTCGTGCCCTCGTAATACGTGGCCGGAATAGGTTTGCCTGCAGCCAGCATTTCATCGAGCCAGCCCTTGAGCTCACGCAGGGTGTAGCCCGAAAATACCTGGGCCACCCAGGGGTAACAGACCTGGTCGTCGATCTCGCAGAGGCGGTAGTAATAGCTGTTGAGGCTCTCCTTGTGGCCATCAATGTCCTTGAACGGAATCAGCTTCAGCGCGGGGTCGAGTTTGTCGCGGCTCAAAATGCCCTTCATTTCCAGAAAGGGCAGCAAGGATTCTTCAAGATCATTGTTGTAGCTGGTGTTGTCGGCGTCGAACACGGCAAATGCGCCTTTGTGGGCGTTTGCCTGGATCAAGGCATCCAGCTGCGCAGCCGCTTCGGGTGGCCAATGCTTCAATGCAGTCTCGGCCTGCGCTGAAACCAGCAGTGCCAGGCTCATCGCCCCGGCAGCCAACCATTTGGCCAGATTCGTCCTCTTCAACATTGCAATACTCCTTTTGGAATCAATGAAAAACAGCGCGGATCAGGCGCCCCAGACTTCACCAAACACACGCAACCAGTTCCGCCCCATCACCTTGGTGATGCGGCCAGTCGACCAGCCCGCCCGCTCCATCGCGGCGGTGAGGTTGGGCATTTCGCCGATGGTGCGGATGCCCAGCGGGTTTTGCACGGTGCCAAATTTTGTGAGGCGGCGGTTGGTGCCCTTGTCGTGTGTCAGCCACTCGAAGAACTCGTCGCCATAGCCTTGGGTGAAGTCGGTGCCCACGCCCACGCAGTCTTCGCCGACCAGGTTAATCACGTAGTCCAGCGCTTCCACGTAGTCGTCCACCGTGGCTTCAATGCCACGCTTGAGAAAAGGCGGGAACATGGTCACGCCGATGAAGCCGCCGTGGTCGGCAATGAACTTGAGTTGTTCGTCGTTCTTGTTGCGCGGGTGCTCTTTCAAGCCTGCAGGCAGGCAATGCGAATAGGTGACTGGTTTCCTGGACGCCAGTATGGCTTCTTCGGAGGTCTTGGCACCCACGTGCGACAAGTCGACCATGATGCCTACGCGGTTCATCTCGGCCACTACCTCGTGGCCGTAGCCCGACAGGCCGCCATCGCGCTCGTAGCAGCCGGTGCCGATCAGGTTTTGCGTGTTGTAGCAGAGCTGAACCACGCGCACGCCCATGTCGTGGAAGGCCTCGATGTAGCCCAACTGATCTTCGAACGCATGGGCGTTCTGGAAGCCCAGCACGATGCCGGTTTTGCCGTCCTTCTTGGCCTGCTCGATATCTGCGGTGGTGCGCGCCAGGGTCAGCAGGTCGCTGTTGTCGCGGATCAGCCGCTTCATCTGGGCTATGTTGGCCACCGTGCCCTTGAAGTCTTCCCACACCGAGACAGTGCAGTTGGCAGCGCTGATGCCGCCTTTTTTCATGTCTTCAAACACCGAGCGGTCCCACTTGGAAATAATGAGGCCGTCGATGATCAATGCGTCTTGGTGCAGGGTGCTCATGGTGGGTTCTTTCAAGCGTAGAGAGGGAAGCGGGCTGTCAGGGCTTTGACGCGGACGTAGACCGAGGCTTCTACTGTTGCGTCGCCGGCGGGGTTGGTTTTCAGACTGTTGAAGACTTCGAGCATGAGACGCCCGACCTCTTCAAACTCGGCCAAGCCAAAGCCGCGCGTGGTGCCTGCGGCCGTGCCGACGCGGATGCCGGAGGTGACGGTGGGCTTTTCATCGTCAAACGGGATGCCGTTCTTGTTGCAGGTAATGCCCGCACGTTCCAGCGCCACTTCAGTCTGGTTGCCCTTCAGACCCAGAGGCCGCAAATCGACCAGCAACAAATGGTTATCGGTGCCGCCCGTCACCAGGTCCAGGCCGCCGGCCTTGAGCACTGCGCCCAAGGCCTTTGCATTGGCAACCACCTGCTGGGTGTAGGCCTTGAAGCTGGGCTGCAGTGCCTCGCCAAACGCCACGGCCTTGGCGGCGATCACGTGCATCAACGGGCCGCCTTGCGAGCCGGGAAACACAGCGGAGTTGATCTTCTTGGCGATCTCTGCGTCATTGGTCAGCACCACGCCGCCACGCGGGCCGCGCAGGGTTTTGTGGGTGGTGGAAGTCGTCACATGAGCGTGCGGCACCGGGCTGGGGTAGACGCCGGTGGCCACCAGGCCGGCCACGTGGGCCATGTCTACCATCAGGAATGCGCCGACCTTGTCAGCAATCGCGCGGAAGCGCGCCCAGTCGATGGTGCGCGGGTAGGCGGAAAAGCCCGCAATGATGAGTTTGGGCTTGTGCTCGACGGCCAAGGCCTCGACTTCGTCATAGTCGATCAGCGAATCGGCGCGGCGCACGCCGTATTGCACCGCCTTGAACCATTTTCCGGACAGCGCCGGCTTGGCACCGTGCGTCAGATGGCCGCCAGCCGATAGCGACATGCCCAGCACCGTGTCGCCAGGCTGCACCAGCGCCAGCATCACCGCGGTGTTGGCCTGCGCACCGGAGTGGGGCTGCACATTGGCGAATTCGCAACCAAACAGCTTGCATAGGCGCTCGATGGCCAGGGCCTCGACCACGTCCACATGCTCGCAGCCGCCGTAGTAGCGCTTGCCCGGGTAGCCTTCGGCGTACTTGTTGGTCAGCACCGAGCCTTGGGCTTCGAGCACGGCCTGGGAGACGATGTTCTCCGAGGCGATGAGTTCGATCTGGTCGCGCTGGCGCTGCAGTTCGTGGCTCATGGCTGTGTTGACCGCTGCATCGGCCTGTGCCACGCCCACGGAGAAGAAGTTTTCAGTTGTCATGGGGGAGAGTCCTCAAACGATTTCGAACAAGGGGGTGAAAATCGGGTCGACGCATTGCACCGGGCTGGTGATGCACAGGTGGTAAGGCTTGGCGGTGCGTTCCAGCAAGCGCCAGGTGTAATCGGCGAAGCTGCGGCGGAACACGAGGACCACACCGGCGGTGTCGGTACGCACCACGGTGAAGCCGGTCTTGGAAGCCACGGTACTGGCGCAGCGGCCCACGGCCAGGCTCTCGTAGTCGTAAGGGCCGAGCTGGCGCAGCAGCAGCATGTGGTCGGGCCCGGTGATGCGCAGCGCCGTCAGGCCGCCGCTGTTGTCCACCACCTGGGCGAACACATCTTGGAGCGCGCTGGTCAGCGCGATCAGCAGCGCATTGCGGGTCGAACGCTTGCAGACCAGCAGCCATTCGTCGGGCGAGACCCACAGCACCGCACCGGCGCTGGTGGATAAAACCGTCATCGGCTGGGTCGGCAGGGCCTGGCCCAGTACACCGGCTACGCCTTGCATGAAAGCCGTGTCGTCGGCCTTGCCGCGCAGCACGATGTAGCCCATGTGGGGCAGCTCACTCATGATCACCCGGCTCTCTCTGGTGGGCGTTGCTACGCGGGTAGGCAGGTCAAAGGCGTGCAGAGCGGATTTCAGCATCACATTTGGCGGATTAAACATTTTGACGATCACCTTTCACATCCACGAATACGCTGCCGCCGACCTTGACGGGCGTGACCTTGCCGTGAGCGTGCACATACAGGGTTTGCTCTTTGCGCTGCAGACCACCGGCGACGACGGCCATGGCGATGGAGCGGCCCAGGAAGGCGCTGTGGTAGCTGGAAGTCACATGGCCCAGCATCTGGTTGGTCGCGCCTGTGGTGGCGCTCTCCATGATTTGCGCACCTTCGACCAGCACACTGGCCGGGTCTTCGGGCAACAGCCCTACCAGTTGCTTGCGGCCTTCGCGGGCCGTGTCGCTGCGCGCCAGCGAGCGCTTGCCCAGGAAGCTGAACGGCTTCTTCATGCCGACGGCCCAGGCCATGTCCAGATCCAGCGGGCTCATCGAGCCATCGGTGTCTTGGCCAACGATGATGAAGCCTTTTTCGGCGCGCAGCACGTGCATGGTTTCGGTGCCGTAAGGCGTGATGTCGAACCCGGCACCGGCGGCCATCACGGCCTCCCACAGCGCGTGACCGTAGCCGGATTCGACGTTCAACTCATACGACAACTCGCCCGAGAAGCTGATGCGGAACACGCGGACGGGCAGGCCACATACTGTGCCCGCACGCCAGTCCATAAACTTGAAGTTGTCGGGCGAGAGGTCAATGTCGGAGCACAGCTTGGCCAGCACCGCGCGGGACTTGGGTCCCACCAGGGCGATGGTGGACCAATGATCGGTCACCGAGGTCATCCATACCTTGAGTTCGGGCCATTCGGTCTGGTGCCAGCGCTCCAGCCAGTTCAGCACCCGGGCCGCGCCGCCGGTGGTGGTGGTCATGTAGAACTGGTTTTGCTGAATGCAGGCGGTCACGCCGTCGTCCATCACCATGCCGTTTTCGTCCAGCATCAGGCCGTAGCGGCATTTGCCGACGGCCAGCTGGGTCCAGGCGTTGGCGTAGATGCGGTTCAGGAATTCGCGCGCATCCGGGCCGTCGATCTGGATCTTGCCCAGGGTTGACGCGTCCATTACCGCCACGCCATTGCGGGCCGCCAGGCATTCGCGGGCGACTGCGGCGTGTAGGTCTTCACCGGGCTTCGCAAAGTACCAGGGGCGTTGCCACTGGCCGACTGGCTCCAGTGCCGCACCGCGTGCCACGTGGGAGGCGTGGATGGCGCTGTAGCGGTTCGGGTCAAACAGCTCTCCGGTCATGGTCCCGGCCAGCGCGCCCAGGCTCACCGGCGTGTAGGCCGGGCGGTAGGTGGTGGTGCCAACCTCGTTCACCGGGCGCTTCAGCGCGCGGGCGGTGATGACGAAGCCGTTGACGTTGGACAGCTTGCCCTGGTCGGTGCCGAAGCCCAGCGCGGTGTAGCGCTTGACGTGCTCGATCGAGTGGTAGTTCTCGCGCACCGCCAGTTCGATGTCGGCGGCGCTGACGTCGTTCTGGTAGTCGACAAAGGCCTTGGCGCCGACGCCTTCAGCCTTGCCGTCGGGCAAGCGGAACATCGGGCGGGCCGCCAGGCGCTTGGGCTGCACGCACAGCGGGGCTTGCAGCAGTTCGTCCTTGCCACAGGCTTTCAGCAGTTTCTCCATGACTTCGGTGGTTTGCGCCAGCGCATCCGCCAGCTCGAACGCACCGGTGACCGCGCCCACGCAGGCCACGCCTTTGCGGCCGGTGCGTGGCGCTACAAAGGCCGCTACCGATTCATCCCATTGCGGGCGGCTGCCATCGTGGCAGAACAGGTGCACCGTGGGTGACAGGCCGCCGGAGCTCAGCACCACATCGCAGGCGATGAAGGTTCCGGTGCCGGCCACTTCGTCGCGGGTGGCATGCAGGGGCACCAGTTTGACGCCCTTGACTTCGCTGCCGCCGGTGACTTCGGCAATGCCGTGGCCGGCCATCACCGTGTAGCTGCTGTTGCGCGCCACCGCGCCATGGCGCACATCGGCGACCGTGACGGTGGCGCCGGCCTTGGCCAGGCCTTCGGCGCAGTCGTGGACCAGGTCGCTGGTGCCGCAGATCACCACGCGCTGGCCGACGCGCACGCCGTAGCGGTGCAGAAAGGTCTGGCCCGCCGAGACGGTCATCACGCCGGGCAGGTCGTTGTTGCCAAACACCAGCGGGCGTTCGATGGCGCCGGTGGCCAGCACCACATGGTGGGCGCGGATCTTGTGCATGCGGTGGCGTGGCAGATGGGCCTGGCGCTGCTCTGGCGCGATATGGTCCTGCAGCAGTTCCACGGCCTGTACCAGGTTCTGCTCGTACATGCCGAAGGCGGTGGTGCGAGCCAGCACCGTCACATGCGGCATGCCGGCCAGGGCAGCTTGCACCGAGCGGATATAGGCATCGCTGTTGCGGCCATCGATTTGTGCATGCGGGTCGGACAGCAGCCAGCCGCCGAGTTCGTTTTGTTCGTCCAGCAACACGGTCTTGAGCCCGGCGCGACCGGCCTGCAGCGCGGCCAGCAGGCCGCAGGCGCCGCCGCCGACGACCAGCACGTCCACGTGGTGGTGCAGGTGGTCGTAGTTCTCGGGATCGGGTTCGGTCGGTGCGTCGCCGAAGCCGGCGAACTTGCGGATCACGGTTTCATACAGCGGCCAGAGCTTTTGCGGCCATTTGAAGGTCTTGCTGTAGAAGCCGGCCGGCATGAAGCGCGAGCCCTGGCCCAGCACCGACTTCAGATCGAAGTCCAGCGAGGGCCAGCCCGAGGTGGAGCGGGCGCTCAGGCCGTCATACAGCTCGGCCTGGGTGGCCTTGACGTTCGGCGTGGTCAGCGCGCCCACGCCCAGCTGCACCAGTGCATTCGGTTCTTCCGCACCGGCGCCGATGATGCCGCGCGGACGGCCGTACTTGAAGCTGCGCGCCATGCGGCGTACGCCGTGCGCCAGCAGGGCGGAGGCCAGCGTGTCGCCGGGGTGGCCGGTGTAGTCGCGGCCGTCGAAGGTGAACTTGACCGTGCGCGTGGCATCGATGCGCGTGCCGGTCTGGGGTACCCGTGTGCCGCTCATGCCGTTTGCTCCTTGGCCATGTCGGCCAGAAACAAGGCCTTGCCTTCGGCCAGGGTCCAGGTGCCGGCGATTTCGTAGGTGGCGGTGTTGCGCTTCACGGCAAACACCTTGCGGCAGGCCGCGGTGTGCTGCCATTGTTCCCAGAACCAGCCCTTGGTGTTCCTGCGCATGAAAACATAGTCGCCCCAGGTGGCGTCGTCTACGGCTTCGGGCTGGAGCGGGCGGGGGATATAGGCTTCACCGGCATTGTTGAACTCTTCTTCGTCCCGCGTTTCGCCGCAGTGGGGGCAGTGCAATAAAAACATATCAGTGGGCGACGCCTGCGGCGCCGTGTTCGTCGATGAGGTGACCGGTGTGGAAGCGGTCCACGGAGAAGGATTTGGCGAGGGCGTTGGGCTCACCTCTTGCCAGCATGTCGGCAAATACATGGCCCGAGCCCGGCGTGGCCTTGAAGCCGCCGGTGCCCCAGCCGCAGTTGAAGAACAGACCTTGCACCGAGGTCTTGGAGATGATCGGGCAGGCGTCCGGCGTCACGTCCACAATGCCGCCCCATTGGCGGTTCATGCGCACGCGGGAGAACTGGGGGAACAGTTCGATGATGGCGGCGGCCGTGTGTTCGATCACGTGCGGGCTGCCGCGCTGGCCGTAGCCCAGGTAGCTGTCGATGCCGGCGCCGATCACCAGTTCGCCCTTGTCGGACTGGCTGAGGTAGCCATGGACTGCGTTGGACATGATCACGGTGTCAATCACGCGCTGCATCGATTCGGACACAAAGGCCTGCAGCGGATGGCTTTCCAGCGGCATGCGCAGGCCAGCCATCTTGGCCAGCACCGACGAATGGCCGGCGGCCACGCAACCCACGCGGTCGGTCTTGATGGCGCCCAGGTTGGTTTGCAGGCCGCGGATCTTGCCGCCTGCTATGTCCATGCCGATGACTTCGCAGCCCTCGATCAGATCCACGCCCAGGCGGCTGGCGGCGCGGGCAAAGCCGCGCGCCACGGCGTCGTGGTGGGCGATGCCGGCGCGCGGCTGCCAGCTGGCACCTAGCACTGGGAAGCGGCGGCTGCGGCTGCAGTCAAGCTGGGGAATCTTTTCTTTCACTTCCTGCGCATTCAGCACATGGGCGTCAATGCCTTGCAGCGCGTTGGCGTTGACCCGGCGCTCGATGTCGCGCATGTCCTGCAGGGTATGGCCCAGGTTGAACACGCCGCGCTGGCTGAACATCACGTTGAAGTTCAGGTCCTCGGTCAGGCCTTCCCACAGCTTGAGCGAATGCTCATAGATGGCGGCCGATTCGTCCCACAGGTAGTTGGAGCGAACGATGGTGGTATTGCGCGCGGTGTTGCCGCCGCCCAGGTAGCCTTTTTCCAGCACTGCGATCTTGCCGACCTGCGGGTGGTTCTTGGCCAGGTAGTAGGCCGTGGCCAAGCCGTGCCCGCCGCCGCCGACGATCACCACGTCGTAGGATGCCTTTAACGCCACCCGCTCCCAGGCAGGTTCCCAGGTTTGGTGGTTTTTGAAGCCGTGCTTGAGCAGGCTCCAGAGAGAGTAGTTTTGGCCGCGCATAGTCGCTCGTGAGGGGGTCCAATGAATCTGCGTCCATTGTTGGATGTCCCTGGTACGCCAACTTGCGCCGGGCAGACGCGCACTTGCTCAAATTCGACATGATGTCGAGTTTGGTGATTTTTGAGATTTACCGGATGGCACTGACGGATTGTTGAAAATCGGCCTATGACTCCGTACACATCACTGGCCTTGTCGAGAGCCCTTGGACTGAACGTTGTGATAACGCTATTGGGCGGTAGCAGGCAGTTGGCCTAGATGATTTCCATCAATGAATGTGCCCTGCGATCCGTCAGTGAGGAACCCCAGTCAACCCTATCGATCAAGTTGCGTGGCGATCCCTTGTAGGTGCGTCACCACAAGCCGATCGCATCCGGAGAATCACTACCAACGCAAGGCCGGCGTTGTCACCGGAGCATCCCAAAGCGCCTTCAGCTCTTCGTTCAGTAGCGTTACGGTCAGGGAAGCGCCGGCCATTTCAAGCGAAGTGGTGTAGTTGCCGACCAGCGACCGCGCCGGAACTAGGCCGGCATGGCTTAGGCGCTCGCTGGCCAGCTGGTACAGCAGGTAAAGCTCCATCAACGGCGTTCCGCCGAGGCCGTTGACGAACAGCAGCACCTCCTGCCCCTGCTTCGGGTTCAAGTCTTTCAGGATCTCGTCCATCAGCTCGTCAACGATAGCGGTAGCGGATTGGAACGCCCCGCGCCGGCGCCCGGGTTCGCCATGAATGCCCACGCCGATCTCCATTTCGTCAGGGCCGATCTCAAAAGTCGGCACGCCCGCCTCCGGCACGGTGCAGCTGCTGAAAGCCACCCCCATGGAGGCAGTGCAGGCGTTCACGCGGTCACCCAGGTGCTTGCAGGCGGCCAGGTCGGCGCCGCGCTCCGCAGCCGCGCCGACCATCTTCTCGACCACCAGCGTTCCGGCAACGCCGCGGCGGCCCGTGGGATGCCCGGCCGAGTCGACCGATACGTCGTCGTTGACCAGGACCCAGGCGTATTCGCTGTCCATCATGTCCATGGCTATCTGGAAATTCATCAAGTCGCCGGCGTAGTTCTTGACAATGAAAAGTACACCCGCCTCGCCGCCGACGGCCTTGGCCGCAGCCAGCATCTGGTTGGGCGTCGGCGAGGTGAACACCTGCCCGGGACAGGCGGCGTCGAGCATCCCGGTGCCGACGAAGCCGGTGTGGAGCGGCTCGTGGCCCGATCCACCGCCGGAGATCAGCGCTACCTTGGACGGCGTGGGGTTCTTGCGCGTGACGAACAGCGGGTCCAGATGCACGGCCACCAGCTGGGCATGGGCGGCCCCGAACCCCAGCAGGCTTTCAAACACGAGGTCGCTCGGGAGGTTGGTGAATTTCTTCATCGCGGCTCGTAGTGGATAGTGGGCCGATTATGGTCACTGCGGGCGTGCCTTGTCACGCGAGGTTCTCCGCAGTGATGATTTCTATCCGGGGGTTGCTCACGGCCAGCGCGCCGCGCACGTCTTCGCAAAGCAGCCGCAATACCTTGGCGGCGGTCATGATTGCGTAGTACACGTCCTGCTGCAGCACATAAGAGACGACGTTGGCCACCAGCAGCGAGCGGTGCATCTCCAGCAGGTCGTGCACCACGAATCCCAGCGAGCTGTCGTAACCTAACTCCTGCAGGGCGCGGCTGACGCCATGCGAGCCCGGGCCCAAGTTGTACAGGGCGTGCAACTTCCCATCGGTCTGAGCCGGATCGAGGAATTGTCGCGCAAATGTGTAGGCCTGGTCTTCCGATTCTGGCATGTCGGACAGCTCGATCAGCCGGGCGTTGGGAAACCGCTCCTCCAGCACTTGAGCAAAGCCGATGCGCCGGTCGATCTCGGCGGCGAATCGTGTAGCCGGCGACAGCATGGCGCAGCGCCCGGGCTCGTCGCGCGGCAGGCAGCGGCCCAGCAAGATGCCCGCAGTCCGCCCGGCTGCGCGGTTGTCCGCGCCAACAAAGGTCTCGCGCAGCGAACCGGCGACGTCGGAAAACAGGGTGACCACATGCACGCCGCTTCGAGCCAGTTCATTGATGGCCAGCTTGACCTGCGGCACATCAGGCGCCAGCAGGGCGATGCCGTCCAGATCGGTCATCTTGGCCAGTTCCTGAGCGAAGTCCGCGCCGTCCTGGTTCGGCAGGCGATGGGTGATTTCAGTGATGTGCTGGTGCCTGAAATCACCGGCGGCCTGGGCGACGACGCGGTCGATGATGTCGAAAAAACCGCGCCGCGAAGCGGGCAACACAAACCCGAAGCGGTAGTTGGGCGTGGACCGTGGGCGGCCGCGGGCTGGAGTGGCGGCACCGAGCGCCTGCATCACTGTGCGGACCCGATCCACCGTTGCCGGGTTGACGCCCGGTCGATTGTTCAGAACGCGATCAACCGTGGCGGTACTTACGCCCGCAGCTTCTGCTATCTGGTTGATGGTGGCTGCCATTGAATCGATGGGTTTGCGGCCAAGGTGATTTTAAATAAATCAATCTTTCGGCCGCCCTTCCTGCCAAGAATGTACCTCAATTTCGATCAGCAGAGGCAGAGCAGCCTCGTAAATGTCTGGAATATTCATCTATTAGGGTTTCTATTGATTGATGCATTAAATGATGTGATTACCATCAATCACATCAGACCGGTCAATGACCTGGGCTGATCGGCGGATGAGGCCGAAAAAACAAGCGGGCAGATGCACCCGAATCGCCGCTTCCATTTGCAACCCAAGCGTGGCCCGCCACGCACCGTAAGGAGACGAACACATGAGCAAAGCCAAATCAACCCTCTGGCGCCTGCTGGCCGGGGCTGCACTGGGATTGACAGCGCTGGGTGCAAGCGCGCAGGACAAGCAGCTGACCCTGTGCTGGGCCGCCTGGGACCCGGCCAACGCGCTGGTGGAACTGTCGAAAGACTTCACCGCCAAGACCGGTATCCAGATGAAATACGAGTTCGTGCCCTGGCCGAATTTCGCCCAGCGCATGCTCAACGAGCTCAACTCCAAGGGCAAACTGTGCGACCTGCTGATCGGCGACAGCCAGTGGATCGGTTCGGCCGCCACCGAAGGCCACTACGTCAAGCTCAACGACTTTTTCGACAAGAACGCCATCAAGATGAGCGACTTCATGCCGGCGACGGTTGAGGGCTATTCGACCTGGCCCAAGGGCACGAAGAACTATTGGGCGCTGCCGGCCATGGGCGATGCCGTGGCCTTCACCTACCGCAAGGACTGGTTCGCCCGCCCCGAGTTGCAGGCCGAGTTCAAGAGCAAGCATGGCCGCGAGCTGGCCCCGCCCAAGACCTGGGACGAGTTCAAGCAGATCGGCCAGTTCTTCCAGAATCGTGTCATTGATGGCAAGAAGGTTTACGGCGCCGCGCTGTACACCGAGCGCGGCTCAGAAGGCATCACGATGGGCGTCACCAACACCATGTACGCCTACGGGATGGAGTACGACAACCCGAAGAAGCCATACGACATGAACGGCTACATCAACGGCCCCGGCGCCGTGAAGGGCCTGAAGTTCTACAAGGACATGTATGACTGTTGCGTGCCGCCCGGTCACGGCAACGCCTACATGACCGAGGACCTGGACGCCTACAAGTCGGGCCAGGTAGCGATGCAGATGAACTTCATCGCCTTCTTCCCTGGTATCTCCAAGGACCCGCAGGTCGGTGGCGAGAAGACCGGCTTCTTCCCCATCCCCAAGGGCGACAAGCAGTTCGCGCAGCTCGGCGGTCAGGGTATCTCGGTGGTGAAGTACTCCGACAAGAAGGACATGGCGCTGCAGTACATGAAGTGGTTCGCGCAGCCTGCCATTCAGAAAAAGTGGTGGGACGGCGGCGGCTTCACCTGCATGAAGTCCATTCTGGAAGCCCCGGGTTTCGAGACCAGCACGCCATACGCCAAGGTGTTCCTGGACTCCATGAAGATCGTCAAGGACTTCTGGGCCGAGCCCACCTATGCGCAGCTTTTGCTGGCCATGCAGAACCGTGTACATGAGTACGTGGTCGCCGGCAAAGGCACGCCCAACACCGCTCTGGACGCGCTTCTGAAGGACTGGATCCAGGTGTTCAAGGAAGACGGGAAAATCAAGTGAAATCCACGGAATTCACGCAATGGGTACCGCCGCCTGCAGCGGTACCCAGCGCTAATCTCCCGGAACCGGTAGGCCCCGCCCATCGGGCCGCCTCCGCCGCGTCAGTGCAGCGTCCGCTCCTGGCCTTGCGGGGGCTGTCAGACCGGGCGCTAGCCTGGCTCTTCGTGGGCCCCACTATCCTGCTGCTGCTGGCCTTCAACATCTTCCCGTTGCTGTGGACGATCTATCTCTCATTCACCAACTTCCGTGCCAACCGGCCCAATGCAGAAGTGGTGTGGCTGGGCTTGTCCAACTACCAGCGCGTACTTGGCGATGAGGCAATCTGGGAGAACATGCGCACCACGGCGCACTTCCTGTGTTGGTCGATTGCCCTGCAACTACTGCTGGGCTTCGCATTGGCCCTGCTGCTGAACCGCAAGTTCAGGTCGCACAGCTTCTGGAGCACCGCGATCCTGCTGCCCATGATGCTGGCGCCGGCAGTGGTCGGCACCTTCTGGAAGTATTTTTTCGAGCCGCAGTACGGCATCTTCAACGCCATCGCGCGCCTCTTCGGCGGCGCCGGCAACTTCACCATGCTGGGCGACACGCAGCTTTCGCCCTGGGCCATCGTGCTGGTGGACACCTGGATGTGGACGCCTTACGTGATGCTGTTGCTGCTGGCCGGGCTGCGCTCCATCCCGCCCTATCTGTACGAGGCGGCCGAGATCGACCGTGCCTCGGAGTGGACCAAATTCTGGCGCATCACGCTGCCGATGGTCATGCCCTTCATCATCCTGGCACTGCTGTTCCGCTCGATCGAGAACTTCAAGATGTTCGACCTGGTGGACAACCTCACCAATGGCGGCCCCGGCTCGGTGACCGAGCTGGCATCGATCCACCTCAAGCGCGAGGCTTTCGAGAAATGGCGCACCGGCTACAGCTCGGCCTTCGCCATCATCCTTTTCGTCGCGATCTACGGCATGTCGCTCGTGACGGTGCGTTTCCTGGACAAGGTGAAACAGAGATGAAAACCATCCCCCACAGCCCGCTGGAGCCGACGTCACTCGCCAAATGGTTCGCCGGCGTCCTGGTCATCACCTACACCATCATCTCGCTGGTCCCGTTGGCGTGGATTTTCATGACGAGCCTGCGCACCCCGCAGGATGCCATTGCCTATCCGCCCAAGGTGGTGGCCGAGGCATCCCTGATTGGCTACGTCAACCTGTTCACCACACGCTCACGCGTGTCCGCAGAAGAACTGGCGGCGCAACCACCGGCTACGAGCTGGTACGAAGGCCTGGTCCGTGAACAGCAGATGATCCTGGCCGGCCCCTCGCGCTTTTCAGACCGTTACCTCAATTCGCTGCTGATCGGCTTTGGTTCGACCCTGCTGTCGGTGGTACTGGGCACACTGGCGGCCTATGCGTTCTCGCGCTTTCGGGTGCCGGGCAAGGACGACTGGCTGTTCTTCATCTTGTCCACCCGGATGATGCCGCCGATCGCGGTGGCCATCCCGATCTACCTGATGTTTCGCCACCTGGGGCTCAACGACACCCACCTGGGCCTGATCCTGCTGTACACCGTCGTGAACCTGTCGCTTGCAGTGTGGCTGCTCAAGGGCTTCATGGACGAAATCCCGCGCGAGTACGAGGAGGCGGCCATGGTGGACGGCTACACGCGTTGGCAGGCCTTCCTGAAGGTGGTGCTGCCGCAGGCGGCCACCGGCATCGCCACCACCTCGATCTTCTGCCTGATCTTCGCCTGGAACGAGTACGCGTTCGCGCTGCTGCTCACCAGCGGCACGGCGCAGACCTCGCCACCTTTCATCCCCACCATCATCGGCGAAGGCGGTCTCGACTGGCCCGCCATGGCAGCCGGCACGACGCTGTTCCTGCTGCCGGTGCTGGTGTTCACCGTGTTGCTGCGCAAGCACCTGCTGCGCGGCGTGACCTTCGGAGCCATTCGAAAATGAAGTCCCGCAAATCCCCCCGCTGGCTGCGCCGCGCGCCCTGGGAACGTGGCACAGCCACCCTGATCGGCCTGGGCCTGGTGATGTTGATGCAACCCTGGTCCATCGAGGTCTACAGCTATGCCTTCACAGTGCTGCTGGCCGGCGTGATCGGCTATTCCATCGCCGGCAAACTGCCGCAAAACTGAGGCGATCATGAGCGAAATACGAATCCAGAACCTGCAGAAGCGCTTTGCCGACTTCACCGCAGTGCGCGGCTCCTCGCTGGTGCTCGAAAGCGGCAAATTCGTCGTGCTACTCGGCCCCTCGGGCTGTGGCAAGACGACCACGCTGCGGATGATCGCCGGCCTGGAGTACCCCACGGGCGGTAGCATCACGCTGGACGACCAGGACGTTACATATCTCAGGCCGCGCGAGCGCGATATTGCGATGGTGTTTCAGTTGTTCGCGCTCTATCCGCACATGGGGGTGCGTGGCAACCTGGAGTTCCCCCTGCGCAATGAGGGCGTGTCGCGCGCCGAGATAGACCGACGCGTGCAGGAGGTCGCCGCCGTCCTGCGTATAGAGCACCTGCTGGGTTCGCGGGTCACCGGTCTGGCCGGTGGTGACCGGCAGCGCGTGGCGCTGGGCCGCGCCATCGTGCGCCAACCCAAGGCCTTTCTGATGGACGAGCCGCTGGGCACGCTGGACGCCGAATTCCGCGAACTGATGTGCGTGGAACTGCGCAGGCTGCACGACCGGCTGAAGACGACCACCGTGTTCGTTACTCATGACCAGAACGAGGCGATGGCGCTGGCCGATCACATCGTGGTGATGAATGAGGGCGAGATCCTCCAGGCCGACGACCCGCATGGCATTTACAGCTTTCCCTCCTGTCTGTTTGTGGCGCGATTCATCGGCCGCCCGCCGATGAACCTGCTCAAAGTCGATGCGCCCGTGGTCCGCGGCGACACCGGTGTGCGGGGGGCGAGCGGAACTATTGATGTACCTACGGTCGAAGCTCCTTCCCCGTCAGTGCTGCTGGGCGTGCGACCCGAACACGTGCGCCTGCAGGCGCCAGGCAAGGGCAGCCTGAGTGGTCGCGTGCAGCATGTCGAGTACTTCGGCTCGCACTGGGTCGCCGAGGTGCAAACCGATGCGGGGCCGCTGAAAGTGCTGGTCGACAAGTCTGTGCGGCCGGTCCTGCAAGAGCAGGTCGGCCTCGCCTTCGACACCCAACGGGTGGTGCTTTTCGACGCGGCCACTGAACGGTTGCTGCCCAGCGCCACCACTATCGCCCACCAACCGAGTATGCGCCATGGCTAGTATTTCCCTACACGGCATCCACAAACATTTCGGCGACATCGCAGCGCTGACCGACCTGCAGCTGGAGATCGCCGACGGC
The DNA here is from genome assembly GCF_056401355.1 of Polaromonas sp. P4_F4. Classification (NCBI taxonomy): domain Bacteria; kingdom Pseudomonadati; phylum Pseudomonadota; class Betaproteobacteria; order Burkholderiales; family Comamonadaceae; genus Polaromonas; species Polaromonas sp. P4_F4. The sequence goes on from NZ_JBFUJO010000015.1 coordinate 84,636, forward strand.
GAATTCTTCGTGCTGCTTGGCCCCAGTGGCGCCGGGAAAACCACGACTCTGCGCATCATCGCCGGGCTGGAGCAACCCGAGACCGGCCTGGTGCGAATGGACGGCGAAGACGTCACCACCGCAGCGCCGGCCCAGCGCGATTGCGCCTTCGTCTTCCAGCAGTATTCGCTGTACCCGCATCTGACAGTGTTCGACAACCTGGCGTTTCCGCTGCGCGCGCCGCTGCGCCGTATTCCCGAGGCGGAAATCCGGCAGCGAGTGGAGCGGGTCGCGGCCACGCTGCACATCGAAAGCAAGCTGCAGCGCAAAGCCACGGCCCTGTCGGGCGGTGAAATGCAGCGCGTAGCCATCGGCCGCGCCTTGGTGCGGGAGCCGCGTGTCTACCTGATGGACGAACCACTGTCTTCGCTGGACGCGAAGCTGCGCGAGGAACTGCGCGTGGAACTCAAGCGCCTGCAACGCCAAAGCGGCACCACCGTGGTCTACGTGACGCACGACCAGGTGGAGGCCACCACGCTGGCCGACCGTATTGCCATCCTGGAAGCCGGACACATCCAGCAGATCGGCACACCCGAGGAGATCTACGAGGCGCCCGTGTCGGTGCAGGTGGCGCAGCGGCTCGGTTCGCCGGCGATCAACGTGCTGCCAGCGGGGTGGTTCGTCGGCCAGCATCCGGCTGCGGCGGCCAGCGTCGGCATTCGGCCCGAGGACGTGGAACTGGCAGGTGAGAACGATGGCTTTGAGTGCACAGTTATCGAGTCCTCCTTGCTCAAGCATCACGTCATCGCCGAGCACGCCGGCGTTGAGGTGCGCGCCCGCCTGATGCAAAGCGCTGCGCCTCCTCCCCAGTCCCGTATCCGCCTGCGTTTTCCGGCTGGCCAGCGCCTGCTGTTCGACCAGGCCGGAAAGCGGCTTGCAGCCTGAGACCCTATTCCTAACGAGACCAACCCCATGAACACTCAAGACATTATCACGGCCGCCCAGGCGGTACATGCCGCCATCCTGACCAACGAGCAGCAGATCGAATCGCTGGATCGTGCCATCGGCGACGGCGACCACTTCATCAACGTACGGCGCGGCTGCGAAGCCATCGCAGCGATCACGCCCGAACTGGTGCCGCTGTCGCCGGCGCAGGCGTTCAATCGCATCGGAATGAAACTGCTTAGCACCATAGGCGGCGCCTCGGGGCCGCTGATCGGCAGCTTCTTCATCTCCATGGGCAAGGAGCTGGAAGGCTCGGTCGAGCCGGATGCGAAGCACTTCGCGCACGCCCTGGCCGCAGGCGTCGAAGCCATCAAGAGCCGCGGCAAAGCCGACCTGGGTGAGAAGACGATGCTGGACGTGCTCATCCCCGCCTCGCGGCTGCTGCTGCGCCTGGCCGACGAGGGATGCGACCTTGACACACTGTGTGCCCGCCTCAAGGAAGAAGCGGAGCTCAACATGCTGGCCACCCGCGACATGATCGCGACCAAAGGCCGGGCCCATTTCCTCGGCGAGCGCGCCCTGGGGCATATCGACCCCGGTGCGAAGACCAGTCAGGTCGCGCTGTTCGCTGTGTGCGACATGCTGACTGTCGGAGCAGCATCGTGAAAAAATTCGTCAACGATGTGGAGCAACTGCTGCAGGAATCGCTGCAAGGACTGGCCGCCGCGCACAGAGACCTGCTGACCCTGCACCTGGATCCAACGTTCGTCACGCGCAAGCAGTTGCCGCAACTCAAGGTGGCCCTGATATCCGGTGGTGGTTCAGGCCACGAGCCGCTTCACTGCGGCTTTATAGGCACAGGCATGCTCGATGCGGCCTGCCCCGGCCAGGTGTTCACCTCGCCGACGCCGGACCAGATGCTGGCCGCCGCAGCGGCGGTGGACCGCGGCAAGGGAGTGCTGTTCATCGTCAAGAACTACGCGGGCGACGTGATGAACTTCCAGATGGCCGCGGAGATGATGCAGCAGCCCTGCGCGACCGTGCTCGTCAACGACGACGTCGCCGTGGAGCGTTCGACCCACGGCACCGGGCGGCGCGGCGTGGCCGGCACGCTGATCGTGGAAAAGCTGGTGGGCGCGGCGGCCGAGGCCGGTGCCAGCCTGGATCAATGCAAGGTGCTGGGAGACCGGGTCAACAGCCGTACCGCGTCGATGGGCGTGGCATTCACCAGCTGTACCGTGCCGGCGGCGGGGCGGGCGACCTTCGATATCGCCGAGGATGAGATGGAATTCGGCGTGGGCATCCATGGGGAGCCCGGGCGCCGGCGCGGGCTGGTGCGCCCTGCGCAGGAACTGGTCAACGAGCTGATGGCAGCCATCCTGGGCGACCTGCAGCCCAAGCCCGGCGCAGAGGTTCTGCTGCACGTCAACGGCTTCGGGGGCACGCCCCTGATCGAGCTGTACCTGCTGTATCACTGCGCGAATCAACTGCTTGAGGGCCAGGGCCTGACGGTGGCAAGGTCGCTCGTCGGCAACTACACGACCGCGCTGGAGATGGCCGGCGCCTCGCTGACCGTCACCCTGTTGGACGAGGAAATGAAATCCCTGTGGGATGCGCCTGTGCACACGGCTGCGCTGCGCTGGTAGGTCGGCCGCCCCGTCCCGGGCCGCCAAAAAAAAGGAGCCTCATCTCAATGAACCGAAGAAAGGCCATTACGCTGGCCTGTACGGCGGCGGCCGGGCTGTCGCGGCCGATCCTGGGCCTCGCGACCGGGAAGCCATCCGCGGATGGCGTTGTGCGGCTGGGCCAGTCGACCGCGCTGAAGGGCGCCAACGGTGCGGTGGGGCGACAGTTCCGCGACGCCGCGTTGGGATGGTTCAATTTGGCCAACAGCCAGGGCGGCGCGGGGGGCTATCGCATCGAACTCATTACGCTCGATGACGGCGGCGTGGTTGAGCGTGCAACCACCAACGCCAAGCTCCTGACCAGCACGCACGGAGTCGCCGGTTTCTTCGGCTTCGCTGGGCCAGGTGCCAACCGCGAAGGAATGCAGGGAGCGATGGAAGAAGGCGTGCCTTTCATCGCGCCGGTCAGCGGCATGGACGTGCTGCGGCAACGCGACAACACCAACGTGTACCTGCTGCGTGCCGGCCACCGCGACGAAATCCGCCAGATTATCCGGCATACCAGTTCCACCGGCATCACACGGGTGGCACTGCTGTTCGAATACGAATCGGCGGGATGGGAGATCAGGGATTCGTTTGTCCAGGCGGCCGATGCTGCCAAGCTCGCCAGCAGCGTTAGCGCCAGCGTTTCCCGGGGCAGCGCCGACGTGGGCCCGGCCGTGGCGGCACTCGTTGCAGCCAATCCCCAAGCCATCATCCTGGCGGCCAACCCGAGCGCCAGTGCGGCTTTCGTGCGGACTGCGCGCAAGGCTGGTTTCGGCGGCAGTTTCTACACCGTGTCCACCGTGGGCGGACAGGTGCTGCTCGATCAGCTGGGTCAGCTCGCAGTCGGAATATCCGTGGCCCAGGTCGTGCCGTTTCCGTGGGGTGGCACCACAGCGATCTCACGCGAGTTCCTGGGCTTTTGCGCCGCCAGTCAGGTCAAGCCCGACTTCGCCAGCATGGAAGGCTACATTGCCGCCCGCTGGCTGACGGAGGCCTTGAAGCGGGCAAAACCCCGTGAGCCGAGCGCCGCGGCTTTGGGCACGGCGTTGGAACAAATGCCGGCCTTGAACTTCAGCGGCTTCCCTTTGGCCTTCAGCAGCGTCACGCGAAGCGCCTCATCGTTTGTGGAGCTGACGGTGGTTTCGAAGCAGCTGAAGTTTTTGAAATAGCGGGATGCGGCGGTTACCCAACCCGGAACTGGTGGGCCACTCGGTTGAAAAAGGTTGACCACGCCCACCCCCGGCTGCAAACCGCATGGGCATAAAGTGGCGTGCCGCTGTGGGCGGCAGGGTAAGGGTTATAAACAAAAGCTGTGCATAACTTTGTTAGCAACAGGCGTTGCAAGTAGGCGTAACCCGCGCCCGTCGTGCCCCGCTACAGTTAGCTGAAAATATAAGCACCAGTTCCCCCTTCGGCGCATTTATACCGGCCGCCCAATCATTAGATTTGTTGGGTATAAGGCAGCCCAGCGCAGTCTTTTTTCTGCCGTACCACCCTAACTCCTAGCGAGGTGACCATCGCAGGCCCTGCTTGTGTACCCGCACCGCTGCGGCATGAATAATCTTCTTGCGGTGTTGAATAAGATGGGCCTACACGTCCGATTGGATTTGCCGCCGAAGCGCCGGTAGGTGCCTGCCGCGTGCAGTAGAACCAAACTGCTGGTTAAGCCAAGCCAGAAATTGAACAGCTTTTGCTAGGGACGCATCTGACGCCAACCGGTTGTTGATGCCACTGTGTTGGGTGATCGAAAAAGTCAATCCATTTGACGCTACTGCGCTGCTTGATGTGGCATCTTGGGCGCATCCATCAATCTCAAACTCGATCAGCGTAATGCTTCGGGCTCGGTTATCGCGGCGTTGTGTTTCACGTCCGGCTTGCTGGCTATCGGTTAGTGCCGTGGCAGTGTTTGATGGTACTTTTTTTAGGTACCACCAAAAGCACCAGCAAAACGGCTGCATACCAGTGCATTTCACTGCGCGGCCTTGGACAATGAAAAACCCGAAATGCCAATAGGCATGCGGGTTTTTGGTCCTTTTTGGATTTTTTTGGATGCTGGGGTGGTACACCAACAGTAACCGCAAATCGGGCTATAGCCCAATAGGCATAAGGGTTTTTGCTAAATTAGTTTAAAAAGTACCAGCAAAAGTACCATCAAAATGCGGGGCTCCCCAAATTTTGCTTTTACCGCTGTTTTTACTGGCTTTAAAGGGCTTAAATGGCACACTTTTACGCCGCCAAACCACAGCCCTAGCGCGCAATATTACTACTTGGCACGCACCCCTAGCTGCGGCGCTTGCCCACACCGCTGGTGCCTTTTACCTCGTCAAATAGGTCAAAAACGGTCATGCCCAGCGCGTTGGCAATGACCTCTACGGCGTTTAGCGTGGGGTTGGCCTGGCCGTTTTCTATGCGACTCAAATAGGTCTGATAGAAGCCGCAGCGCTCACCAAACTCCACCTGGCTTAAGCCTGCCTCCAGGCGCAGCGCACGTACGCAGCTGCCAAAACGTTTTGCCAAGGTGTTTTTCACACCAGGGACTATCGGGTTTATGCTTTTATTCGCATAAACACTAATTCGTATATAATTACCATAATGTGAAATATTGGCTGTTTGGCGCCACCCATGCGCCCAGCTGAACCGATAACCAACGGGAGGACAACATGAAAAACGTAATTGTTTTGGCCGCGCTGTGGGCGGGTGCAAATGCTTTTGCACAACAACCTGATTCGGGCTGCCAAGTAGCGAACGTCTTGTTAGGCGCCTTATTCAACGCGAAGGGCGCTATCCCTTGCGACACGCCAGCACAGGCCGGCCAGCCAAGCCAAGGCACGGCGCAGCAACCAACGCCGTCGGCAAACCAACGTAGGGGGCCAATGAACAATGACCTGGATACACCAGAGAACCTGGCGGCCATTCTCAACAACATACGTAAGCGCTACGAGCAGCTGGACCTAACGAAGCCACATCTGATCGCCAGCGATGAAGCCTGCATGGACGAAATGCAGGCATACCGCGCATACAGCCGTGTCCTTAATTCAGGCTACGACCAATTGCAAGCGAAGTGCCTGCAGCAGAGCCAACCGATCCGCGAAGACTTTGTGCGGCGTAACCGACTGGTAATGCAGCAGCAGAAGGAATTCAGCGATCAGCAAACGGCCGACAACCAAACGCGCCAGAAAAAGAAAGAAGCGGAGGAGCGGGCTGTCGTCGTCGCCGAACTGCGCTCCGGTAAACGCGTCCCTACAAATTGCGCGCAATACATGGTCACACAAGGCCATGACACGCCGGAAGCACTGCTCGCCCCTGTCATGGCTGCGGCGTATCAGTCGCCTAAAGGCATTGGCCAATATTTTGGTGTTGTCGCCCAAATTGATGGAGAAAACATCCTTCTTTCGGGCAAGGTGCCGGCCCTATTTCAACTGGCATTCAGCCCGCCCGACAACACGATCTTGGTCGTCGGAAAGGGGGCTCGTGTTTTTGAGGGCGAGGAAATCAGAGTAGGCGCAATGGTTAAGGGATACGCGACACAGACCAGCACCCGCACTGTCAAGCTGGTAAACGGCAGCAGCAGCACCATCGCCGTGATGCGAGCTATGTGCCTCGCTCCCTTGTCTTGAAAAACCTCCCGGACAAACACATCCGAAATAATCAATCGAAACCATCATGTCTGAAGCCATAAAACGCTGCCCATTTTGTGCGGAAGAAATCCTCGCTGATGCAAAAAAATGCAAGCATTGCGGGTCATTAGTAGATGTTGATAGCCCAGTGCTTGCAGCCGCAAAACCCTTACCGCTGGCCGACTATGGCGTAGCGCTGCTTGCGGCCCCCGTGGTGGCAACGATGCTAATTTGGCTTTGGGTGGGGAATATGAACCTGCTCCAGTCGCCCGGAAGTACGATGACTCTCATACTTGCGGTCGTTATTCTGGTGACCGCCGTAGTTGCCTCAATGGAAGCGGGCAAGGCCGGAATGGCCTCAGACCGGGCCGAGGGAACGTACAGTCCAATTGCTTGGTTTTTTATCATCGCGCTGCTTTGGATTGTGGGATACCCGACTTACCTCTACAAGCGCAAGCATTATGGTTTGGCAAATCTTTCAGTCTGGGGGGCCCTGGTGGCGCTAGTATTTCTAGGAAGCTGGAACATCATGAATTCAGCGGTTGAGGATAAGGAGGCGGAGGTCAGAGGAAAAATAGAGCAAGTACAAAAGAACCTAGAGTCACTCGGAACGTCCGGATTTCAGCTGCCTGATCCATCTCTCAGTCAGACGAATCCACAATCCGAACGCACTCAATCCTCTGAGAAGCCTTTTCTAACCATCTGCGCCCCTAGAGTTATCCCGAACGCGCAGAAGCTTGGCGGAATGTCGGACGCTGAAGCGGTGCAGCATGCCAAGGAAGTGTGTGCGGATGTGGAAGCGACTTATTCTGCATGTATTAAGCAGGGTATCGGTGAAGCTGCTTGTTTAGATAAAGCACTTCCGACTGGAGAATAGCTATCTCTTCCCCAGCGACAGACTCGATCGCATCCCCAAACAGCTGTATAGCCAGTATTTAGCCGCCTCCCCGTGCTAACCCGGCATTACGCAGGGCTCAGCATGCCAGAGATGTGGTTCGCCGCGTCCGTCAGCAATCCCAGACCCTTGGATATGACGGCAGACTCCTTCACCGTCCCGACATGCCAGACGCAACTCAGGCAAGCCGCTATGCCACCGCCGGAACGGACGGGCACGGCGATGGCGGAAAGATGGGTGTCATGGTCGGCGTCGGGGCCGGCATAAAGCGGGTCGCGCACGGCATAGCCACGCGCGCGAACGTCTTCCAGCAGACGGTCCAGCCATTCACGCCGGCGCGCCATCGGGCCGCCAGGGCGAATCAGCTGCCCGAGCAATTCCTTGCGTTCGCTGGCCGGGCAAAAAGCCAGGTAAGCACGACCCATGGCTGAGCCGAGCATGTCGGGTTGGGCGCCAATGACCGAGCGCTTCCAGTTCTCGCCAAACAGGGACCGATTGCTCTGGACGACCAGCATTCGCGTGCCGGAACGAACCCCAAGATCCGACGGCCAGGGCATTTTCTTTTTCAGGTCACGAAGCACGGAAGTTGCCGCGTCCTCCAGACGAACGCGCGGGACGCTCTCCGTGGACGGTGCCTCCTGCTGTTCTCTTGGCATGTACAGGTTGTCGCCCATGCGGCGGTGAATCCATCCGGACTCCTCCAGGGTCCTGAGGATGCGCAGTAACGAAGGCTTGGGGATGGCCGTCATGTCATGCAACTGGCCCAGGGCGAGTCCATGGCCCTGCCTGATCAGACCAAGCACTTCAAGTCCACGTCGCAAGGCTGCAATCGATTTGACTTGCGGGAGGTTCGGTGCAAGGAGTGGATTTTTATTCCGTTTCACTGAGTGAAACTATAACTTGCTCGCTGCTTCGCGTGAAGCCTATTCTTCGATCAACACAAGCGGCCCGTCGCCGCAGGAGAACGAAATGGTAGAAGGAATTCGCGTCACGATGCTGGGCACCGGCGCCGCCTTGGCGGACCCATGCCGCGGGCATTCGTCCATTCTGGTCACGGTGCGGGACCGCCACTACTTGCTGGACATCGGTCATGGCGCCACCCGCCAGATGGTGAAAGCCAATGTAGACCCGGCACTGGTGAACCACGTGTTCATCAGCCATCTGCACTTCGACCACATGGAGGATTCGGCCTACTTCCTGATTGCCTCCTGGATGGCCAACAGAAAAGTCAAGCCTGAGATCTACGGCCCGCCAGGGACCCAGGACTTCATTGACCATCTGCTGGAAAACGGTGCCTACAAGCTCGACATTGCCGCGCGGGCGCAATACAAGCAGCGCGCCGATTCAATGGAGATGATCCGTCCGCACGTCGTCGAATTCTCGACGGGTCTCATTTTTGACGATGGTTTGGTGAAAATTTACGCCGACTACGTTGACCACATTGCGCCGGAAATCCTGCATTGCTTCGGGTTTCGGCTGGAAGCACTTGGCAAGTCGATCGCCTTTTCGGGCGACACCAAGCCATGTGACACGATGCGGCGGTTCGCGAAAAACTGTGACCTGCTCATTCACGAGTGCACATTCCCGGAAGAGGCCCTTGAATTCAGGCGCAACACGCAGATCGGCACCTCAGACCACACCAGCCCCCTCGAGCTTGGAAGGCTCGCGGCGGAGGCCAACGCGAAGATGGTGGTTGCAACACATTTTGGCCACTTTGACACCACCAACCCGGTCCTCAAAGGCTATCTGGCGCACCACATGCCAATCGACATGGTGGGGCCGGAATTCATGGAAAGCGTTGTGCGCGACATCCGCAAGAGCTACACCGGTCCGCTGCAGTTGGCTCATGACCTGATGCGTATCGACCTTTAAGCCAGGAGTAATGACATGCCTCAGTCCCTGCTTTTCAAACTGACAGCCTTTGTGCTGGCTGCGCTGGCTTGTGGGGCGGTACCTGCCCAGACCAACTGGCCGCAAAGGCCAATCAAGGTCGTCGTGGCCTATCCGGCCGGTAGTATGGGCGACAACGTGATCCGCGTCCTCACCGAAGATTTACGCCGTCGTCTGGGGCAACCCATCGTGATTGACAATCGCGCGGGGGCCGGTGGAAATATTGGCGCAAGCACGGTCGCCCAGGCGAGCCCGGACGGCTACACGCTACTGCTCGCGGCGGCGAATAACTTCGCCAGCAATCAGTTTCTTTACAAGGACATGGGGTTCGATCCGCTAAAAGCCTTTCAGCCTGTCTCTGTCCTAGTAGACGTACCTTCGGTGGTGTTCATCAACGCCTCTTTGCCAGTAAAAAACTTTGTGGAATTTGCCAGCTATGCGAAGGCCAATGTCGGCAAACTTAACTACGGTTCACCGGGGCCAGGAACGCCACCGCACCTGGCGGCCGAGTTGATCAATCAAAACGCAAAATTAGGGCTCACCCACGTGCCATACAAGGGCTCGCCCTTTGCCGTCACTGCCTTGCTGTCCAATGAGGTACAGATGATGTTGGCTGGATCGGGTGTTGGTTCTCCGCACGTCAGGACTGGGAAACTGCGCGCCATCGCGGTCGGAGGACCCGCGCGGATTGCAGAATTTCCCGAGGTGCCAACATTGAATGAGCTGGGATTAAGTAATGTCAAGGCCAGCACCTGGTGGGGCATTGCGGCACCCAAGGGAACCCCGCCTGACGTGATCGAAAAACTCAACCGGTCCTTTAACGAAGCACTGGCCAACCCGGTACTTCAACGACAGCTGCATGACCTGGGGGCATTGCCCTTGCGAGGAACTGCCGCGGACATGGAAAAATTGGTGTCGGAGGACAGCCGGTACTGGCAACGGGCGATTAGCCAGATGGGTATCAAGGTGGATTGAGTCTGGAATATTCATGACCATCCTTGAATCCGAATCGTGTACCGTCGACATTGACGGTGTGTGACTCCATGTGCAGCTCAGCGGCCCGCCTGATGCGGCGGTCAGAGCAGGTTTAGCGCCATCACCTCGTAGCCGCTAGCTCCAGGTAGCTCGCAAGACGCTGAGGCTCAATTGCTACCCGTAAGGCATGGCACGAGACGACTAGGAAAGTGCGCGGGGTTGGGCTCGTGCTCGCTGTAACGGGGGATTGTGGTCGAGTGTGTTGATGCATTAACCGGGTACGCATACCTACTCCCGGGAATGGGGTGTTTTGGTAAGTAGGGAAACGAGCGGGATGTGGGTGCGCCTAGGGCGCCGTGGCAACGTCGCGCGCGGCCGCGGTAGAGTACATCTCGCTGGTGCCAATTTTGCCATTTGAGGGCGTTTTGTAGTTACCATCAAAACGGCTGCATACCAGTGTATTTCACTGCACGACCTTGGACAATGAAAAACCCGCAATGCCAATAGGCATGCGGGTTTTTGGCTTTTTTTGGATGTTGGGGTGGTACACCACATTGATTCAGCAAGGCCTAGTCATGGCTCACTGTCGAAGCTTTCCACCGACGCCTACGATGGATAGATCGACGTAGCTTGACCCGGTGTGGATGCCGGGTTGGTAGGAGATGATGTAGTCACCGAGATCAAGCCGTTCTAGGCTGTCTAGCGCGCGAACAAAGCTTGCGCGCGTCGGGTTTGCGCCTGCGCGACGCATGGCTTCCACCAACACCCGCGCGGCGATGTAGCCCTCGAACATGGCATGACTCATCGGTCGCTGTGCCATCCGCTGCTCGAGCGGAATGAATCCACCTTCAAGCTTGGCTTTGCTTCCGCCCGCTTCAGCTTGATATGCCTGCTGAAAATCGCGTGTTAGTCGAATGGTTGGTTTGCTCGGGCTTGGCGTCACCTGCGCAATCGAGATGCCTGCAAGCTCAGTTTCACCGATGCGCTGCCCAAGCTGCTCAATATCGAGGTCTGCAGTTGCAAATAACTGCGCGGTCCCGCCAGCAGCACGGTAGCGTTCCACGAACGGGCCGCCAGAGGACTCTACCTGCAAGAGTATGGCTTGCGGCTGCGCAACTAGCAACATTCGAACATTTTTCGTCACTTGATCTGGTGAGGGGGTCTGCATTGCAGCGGCGACCACGTTCAAGCCACGCTTTGCGACGCTGTCGCGTACGAATTGCAGCACACTTGCTGCCTGAGGTCCGCTTTCGTATAAAAGTCCTAATCGCTGAATTCCCAGGGTTGCGAGGTGTTGGACAATTTTGTCGAGCTGCTCTGGCAAGCCTGCGCGTACGCTGTAGACAAAGGTGCGGTTCTTGGGGACTTGCGCGCCGCGGAAACCTACAAGCGGAATTTTTTCCTGCTCCAGCAGGCCACTAGCTAGCAGGGTCGACATATTGGCTGCGCCGAAATATCCAGTTAATGCAATCGGACGCTGCTCAGCCACCAATTGTTGCGTCACCAACAATGCCTGCTCCCGGTTTCCTGCATCGTCACGTGATACTAGAGTTAGTGTGTTGCCGGCGATGCCTCCTGCCGCATTCACTTGGTTGAAATACAACTGAACCCCGACGGCGTACGCGCGTCCCTGATTGGCCTCTGTTCCAGCGAGAGGGCCTACTTGACCGAATATGATTTCCGCAGCTGATGTTGGCGAGCTGATCATTAGTGCGAGTATTAGCGACGTCAGTGATCGCTTTGCTATGGATGGCAATGATTTCAGCATAGTGGTTCCTGCGATGTCTTCGCGACATGTTTTTTCATCTTGAAAGTGGCCAGTCGACTATTTGGCAAGCCAACCCGCAGTCTTAGCCGGGCAGGGCGGACACGTCCGCCCTGTCGGTATTTACTTGCCTACCCAGTTAGTGAATCGCTGGAGCAGTTCTGTCTCATGGTCGAGCCAGAAGCCGGTGTCTAGCAACACCGCGCTCTTGAGATGTTCAGGGGTAGTCGGCAGCAGGGCCTGGGTCGCCGTGGAGATCATTGGAATGGCGCGCTTGTTCAGCGTTCCATAGGGAATTGCCTGGGCAAATGCTGCTTGGTTGTCCGCGGCTAGCGAAAAGTTGAGCAAGTCCAGCGCCTGAGCCTTGTTGGGCGTGCCCTTGATCACCGTCCAATAGTCCATGCTGTACAACTGATTGGTCCACACGATAGGGAAAATCTTGCCTTGTTTTGCTGCGACGGCGATGCGACCGCTGTAAGCCGCTGTTACTGAGACCGCGCCTGAGTTCAGCCATTCCAGCGGTTGTGCACCGGTCTCCCACCACACGATGGAATCCTTTAGTTTGTCGAGTTTGGCGAATGCACGGTCCTGCCCTTTTTTGCTGGCGAGTACCTTATAAATATCCGACACGGGGACACCATCGGCCAGCAGTGCGATTTCCAACGTCATCCGCGGCTGCTTGCGTAGACCACGTTTGCCTGGCCACTTTTTTGTGTCCCAAAACTCCGCCCAGTTTTTGGGACCATTGGTGCCGAACTTCGTGGTGTCATAGGTCAACACTTCTGACCAAATGAATGCGCCTACGCCGCATTTTGCAAACGCCGATGCGTCGACGTCCTTCGCATTCGTGAACAGTGCTTTGTCGATGCGTTCGAGCAGGCCTTGCTCGCAAGCGGCGGTCATCTCGTTTTCATCCATCTGTACAAGGTCCCAGGTGACGTTCCCGCTTTCCACCATGGCTTTTTGCTTGGCAATGCCGCCTTCATAGGAGTCTTCGACGATTTTGCTGCCTTTGGCTTTCGCGTATGGCGTGAAGTAGGCGGTTCTGAACGCTTCTTGGAGCGCGCCGCCGAAGCCTACGACCGTGAGGTCTCGGGCGACGACATTTCCGGAGGCGAAGGCGGCCAGGGTGGCCAATACGGCTAAGACGCCGTAGCGAGGAGAGGAGGTGAGTGGCATGTGAAATCCCTTGGGTAATGTCAAACATGTAAACTAGCCTATCTAGAATACATGATATATCCTATACTCTAATTTAAGCGTGATCAAAGCTTTTTTAAGCTCCCAGATGAGGGAATTCCCAAGTTCATAATATCTTGATATATGATATATCTTGTGTCAATTGAGGAAATCAAATGAAATCTTTAGACGGTGTTTATCCTTCGGACTTACCGCTTACGCGCGTTGGCTCGGCCGATGCCCAACATCACCTGCACTCGCAATCCAACCTGCAATCTCACCGGACGCAGGGCCCCCTAGTGATGGTCCGTGGGGACGGCCCATATGTGATCGACGAACATGGCAATCGCTACCTGGAAGGTATGGCCGGCTTGTGGTGTGCTTCGCTGGGGTTTTCGAATGAAAGGCTTGTGGAAGCTGCAAGTCGGCAGATGAAAAAACTGCCCTACTATCACACCTTCAATCACCGCTCTAGCGACATTGCGTCATTGCTGGCGGCGAAGATCTCGTCCCTCAGTCCCATGTCGGACGCACGGGTGTTTTTCGCGACGTCAGGGTCTGAGGCTAACGACAGCATGGTCAAGATGGCTTGGAATTACCACATAGCCCGAGGAGAGCCGGCGCGCCGGAAGATTCTCGCTAGGGACCGTGGATTTCATGGCTCGACGGTGATGGGCGCCAGCCTCTCCGGTCTGACCAACATGCATCAGGCCTTCGGCTTGCCCATTGACGGCATCGTGCGTGTCGACTGCCCATACTTCTACCGGAACGCACGTGATGGCGAGTCTGAGGCGGCCTATGTTCATCGCCTAGTTCAAAACCTAGAAGTGACAATTGCCGAACACGGTGCGCACGCTATTGCAGCCTTCATCGCGGAACCCATTATTGGTGCGGGCGGCGTGATAGTTCCGCCGGCTGGCTATTTTGAGCAGGTGCAACAGGTTTTGCGCCGACACGGCATCTTGATGCTGGCCGACGAGATCATCTGTGGTTTCGGTCGGACCGGAAACTGGTTTGGCTCACAGACTTTCGATATCGAGCCGGACATGATGGCTTGCGCCAAGGGGCTGTCTTCGGGTTACGCGCCCATCTCCTGTGTGGTCGTCAGTGCCCCTGTGTTCGAGGTGATGGAATGCCATAGCGGCAAGACCGGTGGCTTCGGGCACGGCTTCACATATTCTGGCCATCCGCTCAGTGCCGCAATCGCCCTTGAGGCGTTGGCCATCTATGAAGAGATGGACCTGCCCGTTCGCGCGAAGGAGTTGGGAGATGTGCTGCATCGCGAATTGCGCGCACTTACGAGCCATGGCCTAGTGGGCGAAGTCCGGGGCACAGGGTTTATCGCCGGCATCGAACTGGTGGCGGATAAGCGCACCGCGGAGCCATTCGACAGCCGTCTCGCGATCGGCGCACAGGTCGAGCGCGCCACGCGCTCGCACGGTCTAATAGTTCGCAGTATGGGCGACGTGATCGCTCTGAGTCCTCCCTACATCATGGACGAGTCGCAGATCGTCGGCATGGTCGCTACGCTGAAGCTGGCCCTCGACGATGTAGCCGATCGCCAGGCTAACTCGCTGGAGGTGCTGTCATGAGTCATGACAACCTGATTGAAATGATTGGCGTGCAAAAGAGCTATGACGGCACGCAACTGGTCATTCCCGATCTCAATCTGTCGATACGGCGAGGAGAGTTCCTGACCCTGCTGGGCGCCTCGGGTTCGGGCAAGACCACGACGTTGATGATGCTGGCTGGTTTCGAGAACCCGACCCGCGGCCAGATCTTGATGGACGGCCGCCCGATCCAGGATGTTCCGGCCCACCAGCGTGGCATCGGCATGGTGTTCCAGAATTACGCGCTGTTCCCGCACATGACGGTGGCGGAAAATCTCGGCTACCCACTGAAGATGCGTGGACTGTCCAAAACCGTGCTGAAAGACAAAGTTGAGCGGGCTATGGAGCTGGTGCAGCTCAGCAGCATGGCCAACCGCAAGCCGGCACAACTGTCGGGCGGTCAGCAACAACGTGTTGCGTTGGCTCGAGCGCTGGTGTTTGATCCGGAGCTGGTGCTGATGGATGAACCCCTAGGAGCGCTGGACAAGAACCTGCGGGAACACATGCAGTTCGAAATCAAGCAGATCCACAGGAAACTCGGTGTGACCATCGTCTACGTCACGCACGATCAGAGTGAAGCGCTGACGATGTCCGATCGCGTGGCTGTCTTCCATGATGGCCGTATTGAGCAGCTGGCGCCGCCCGCTGTGATCTACGACGCACCTGCCACGTCCTACATCGCGACTTTTATCGGAGAAAACAACGGTCTTGACGGCGTGATAAAGGCCAGCAGCGGCGGTGCCACGTCGCTAGAGCTGGGCCAGGGCAGTGGCATCCGGATACCAATGCCGACGCATGGTCTGGCTCCAGGCCAGCATGCCAGGGCCCTGGTGCGCCCGGAAAGCGTCTCTCTGTCCAGGGGATTAACCGTCAGCGTTGAGGCCACCATTGCGGACATGGCCTATCTTGGTGACCATACCCGGCTGGTCGCCATGCTGAAAAACGGCAATACCATGGTCGCCAAGTTGACAAGCGGCGAGCTGCCCGTCGATACCAGTGTGGGCGCGCCTGTTACTTTGGGATGGGAGCCGCACGATATGTTGGTGTTCGCTCACAATGCCTCAAGGTTTTAATGTCAAAATTCGAAGGTAGCGCAACGAGGAACCTGTGAAACCCCCCAATAAGCCCATCGACAAGACGAATCTCGCCTCGCGGGTCTATTCCGAGATTCGTGAATCCCTGATTGCTGGCCGTTATATGCCGAGCGACCGGCTTCGTATCAACGAGACGGCCCAGATGTTCGGGACCAGCGACACCCCGGTGCGCGAGGCCTTGCTGAGGTTAGTCAGCGAGCATGCCTTGGAGATGGAAACGGCTAAGCAAATCGCGGTGCCTCCTCTGGGGCTGGCGCGCTATATTGAAATCCGTACCGTTCGATTGGCGCTCGAGTCAGCGGCCGTCGAGGTGGCCGCGAGCAACATCGGTGCGCGCGATATTGCCGAGCTGGTGCGCATCAACAAGAAATTCACTCAGGCCGAGTCCAGCCACAACGCGGAGCAGCAATTGCGCTACAACCGCGAGTTCCACTTTGGCGTCTACGTGCACTGCCGCTTGCCGACCTTGCTGGCGATGATCGAGAATATGTGGACGTCGATGGGCCCCATCCTTCGCGCCTTCTACGAGAAGTCCGGCGGGACCTATGACCAGGGCCACGGTCAGCACGACTTGCTGCTGGCTGCACTGGAAAAGCATGATCCCGCCGCCGCCGTCAAGGCCATACGCGCAGACCTAATGTCGGCAGCGCCCAGTATCGAGCGCTTCCTGAAGGAATATCAGGCCAGCCAGGAAGAACAAGCCGCTGCCTGAATCGGCGGCTGTATCAACGGCCGTCGTCCAGCCACGCGGATAGGAAGGCCACCAGCGTCGAGCCCACCACGCCAGGGTTGTAGCCGCCTTCCTGCACCAAGACTGACGGCAGATTTAACTGCCGGACCTGCCGGCCGATGGCCGAAAATCCAGCATCACTCAGCAGTAGGCCCTGTGCCGGATCGTATTCGTGAGCATCGAGCCCGAGCGACACCACCAGTGCGTCAGGTGCGTAGGCAACGATGCAGTCCAGAGCGACTTCTAGCTGGTTCAGGTAATGTAAGTCCGTGGTTCCCGCAGCCAGCGGTACGTTCAGGGTATAGCCTTCTCCGGCGCCTTCGCCCGTCTCGTTAGCGTAGCCACTGAAAAAGGGGTGGTAGTCTTCTGGGTGGCGGTGCAGCGATGCAAAAAAGATGTCTGGCCTTCGCCAAAAGATGTCCTGGGTGCCATTGCCGTGGTGAACGTCGAGGTCGATCACCGCAATGCGAGCAAAGCGCGTGCGCAGATGTTCTGCAGCGATAGCCGCATTGTTCAGGTAAGTGCCGCCACCAGCCATGTCGGCATAGGCGTGGTGCCCTGGCGGGCGACACATCGCATAGCTGCAGGTCGCGCCGTTTATTACGGCATCGGCGGCCGCAACCGCGAGGTTGGATGCCGCCAGCGCTGCTTCCCAGGTATTCAGCCCTATGGGCGCGAGTTGGTCGTGAAAGTGATAGGCAGCGCGGCCGACGATAGATGAAGGATAGCTACTCTGATGAGGCCGGCGCATAGCGAAGACGTTGGCATGCACCTCTGGCGATGTGCCCGGGGTCCGGGACCATTGCTGATGTGCATGCGTCAAGAAGTCAAGGTAGCGACTCTCGTGCACGCGCCGGACCGGCTCCAGGCCGAACGTGGCTGGCTCGCGCACCGCCACACCCAATGTCGCCACTGCATCCAGCATTCGGTCGATGCGGACGGGGTCGTCGCGCGATGGACGCCAGCCGCCCAGTGCGCCTAGCAGGCCGGGTCGGTGCAGCGCGTGCAACGGAGTGTGGAACACCTCGATGGGCTGCACCGGTTGGACCATGTCCTTCAGTTGGACACCCACTTGGCAAAGCGCTGTTGCAATTCGTCCAAGTGGTCGGCCCAGAAAGCGGTGTTCTGCAGCAGCGGCGCATCGGTGTTCTGTGGCGCGTTGGGCAAGCGGTCGAGCACTGACTTGGAAAGTGCGCTCTGCGCCTTGGGATTGACCGGGCCGTAGGAGATGGTCTCGGCGAAGAGCTTTTGCTGCGGCGCCGAGGTCATGAAGTTGATTAACGCGACGGCTTTGGCTTTGTTCGGCGTGCCTTTGACTACTACCCAATAGGTCGGGCCATAGATCTGGTTCTTCCACACCATCGCCAGCGACTTACCTTCCTTGTTCGCAGCATCGACCCTGCCGTTATAGGCGGACGACATCGCCACGGCGCCGGACGTAAGCCATTCGACCGGCTGCGCACCAGACTCCCACCACTGGACGTCCTTCTTCAACTGATCCAGCTTGGCGAATGCGCGATCTTGGCCGGCTTTAGTCGCCAGCACCTTGTAAACGTCAGATGCCGGTACGCCGTCGGCCATCAGCGCGATCTCCAGGGTTTGCTTGGCCTGTTTGCGCAGCGCCCGCTTGCCAGGCCATTTCTTTGTATCCCAGAAGTCCGCCCACGACTTTGGCCCGTTTGCGACGCGCTTGGTGTCGTAGCTCATGACCTTAGCCCACAGCATTGTGGGCACGCCACAGGGGCTAAGCGACTCTTTGGGTAGATCGAGCGTGGAGGGCGCAACCGCACGCCAGTCAACTTTCTCGAGAAGGCCGGATTCGCAGCCCACCACAACGTCTTCTTCGTCCATCTGTACCAAATCCCAGATCACGTTGTTGGCTTCGACCATGGCCTTAACTTTTGTCAGACCCACGACGTTTGTGTCCTCTACCAGTTTCTCGGATTTGGCGGCCGCATAGGGCTGCCAGTAGGCTTTTCGAAAAGCCTCCTGGAGCGATCCACCGACGCTGACGACGGTTAGGTCGCGTGCGCTAGCGGCAGTAGAGAGTAGGGTCAGTGCGGCGATGGCGAGAAGGCGAATGCGAAACGAGGAAGGCATGGAAAACTCCTTGAGATTAGCTAAGATCAGGGTGGAGAAGCAGACGCGAGTAGAACGGTTAGTCGAATTGGGTCGGCAGCGTTCAAGGTTTGAGCTTGCTGGTCAGTCCATCCAGGAAGTGAACGAGGTTGGTGCCTATGTGGTCGCAGTCGTAACCGCCTTCCTGCACCATGACGCAAGGGAACCCGAGATGACCCAGTCGCTCGCCGATGCGGCGGAACCCTTCGGTCGTGACGCGCAGGCCCTTGAACGGGTCGTTCTCGTGCGCATCCAGGCCGAGCGAGATCACCAGCGCGTCCGGCTGGAAGGAGTGCAGCCGGCGGCAGGCGTGTTCCAGCGCCACCAGGTAGGCGTCGTCGCCGGTGTTGGCTGGCAGCGGTAGATTGAGGTTGTAGCCCAGACCGGCGCCTGAGCCGCGCTCCTGCGCATAGCCGCAGAAGTAGGGGTGGTAGTTAAGTGGGTCGCGGTGAATTGAGACGAAATAGACATCGTCGCGCTCATAGAAGATGCCCTGCGTGCCATTGCCGTGATGGACGTCGATGTCGATCACCGCCACGCGTCGTCCGTGACGCCTGAGGGTCTGCGCCGCGATGGCTGCGTTGTTGAGGTAACAGACACCGCCGCCCCGTTCGCGGTAGGCGTGGTGCCCTGGCGGGCGGCAGATTGCATAGGCCGCCGGCGCGCCGGCGATCACACGCACGGCGGCATCAACGGCCAAGTTGGCCGATGCCAGGGCCGCCGCATAGGTGCCGGGGCCGATGGGCGAGGCCAGGTCCTGCATGTGGTACCCGGCCTGGCCGACCACGCGCTCTGGGTAACCGTGGTGAAGGCCGTGTACGGCGAAGACGTTGGGGACGATTTCGGCCGACGCTCCGGGGATATCGGACCAACGTTTGTGACCGTCTTCTAGGAAGCAGATGTAGTCCGGCGTATGCACGTCGGCCACCGGTGCCAGGCCATGCTCGGCCGCGGTGACTAGCTCGCAGCCGGCCGCAACTGCAGCGTCGCGCAGGAACTCTGCGCGGTCGATGCGCTCCTGCGCCGGCGTGAAATTACCGGCGACAAAAAAGAAACTTGGTTCATGCTGGCGGTGCAGCGGCGTGTATAGAACGGGAAGCATTTGTTGTCTTTCGAGAGGGAGAGGGGGTGTTACCTGTTTGGCTCAGGGGGTACCACGGGCGGCGTGCGGTAGCCCGCCGTCTCGCCGCCATCAACCGTCATGACGGCGCCGTTTACAAAGCTGGCTGCGTCCGACAGCAGCCAGCAGATGAGCGCCGCCACCTCGCCGGGTTCACCGAGTCGACCTGCGGGGATGCGCCGTGTCAGGGCCGACAGCCGCGGGCCGTCCTCGATCACGCGAGCCATCATTCGCGTCGCGATCTGGCCAGGACAGACCACGTTGAAGCGGACGTGGTCGCCGAACTCCAATGCCAGCGCCTGCGTCATCGCGATAACCGCACCTTTGGATGCGCAGTACGCGGCAAGCCCCTCCTCGCCGACCTTGCCAGCGATAGATGCGACGTTGACGACGGCACCGCGCGAGGCGATTAGTGCTGGCAGGGCCGTGCGGGTGAACTGAAACACAGACCGGGTATTCACCGCCATTACTCGGTCCCACTCTTCTACGCTAGTTTCGAGGAAGGCCGTGCGCGACGATGTGCCGGCGTTGTTCACGAGACCGGTGATACGCCCGTGGCCGAGGGCGAGCGCGCGGTCGCAGGCCGCCTGGACCGCGTCCGGATCAGCCCCGTCCGCCATAGCGAAGGTCGCGCCAGGGGTTGTGTCTTGAAGCGCTTTTCCAGCGGCAGCATCCCGTCCGGTGAAGAGAACGGGCGATCCGCCCGCTGCCAGTTGCTTGACCACTGCCGCGCCGATGCCGTGGGTACCACCAGTGACGATGATCATATGTTTTCCTTTTCCATTTCGTACGGCACCGGCGTATTGCGTGGGTCGCTGCCGGTGCGGTGCCAGTAGCTGCGCTGCAGCTGCTCCGTCATAGGCCCGATCCGACCGTCACCGACGTGTCTACCGTCCAACTGCGTGACAGGCATGATGCCGCCGGCCGTACTGGTAATGAAGATCTCATCAGCGTCTTTCAACTGCGCGCGTGGCATAGCCGTCAACTGGCATGGAATGCCGAACTGTCGCGCCATGTCGATCACCGTGCGACGAGTCATTCCTTCGAACACGTTGCGCTCGGGCGTGGTAAGCGCGCCGCCTTTCACCGAAAACACGTTAAAGCCTGCGCCTTCCGTGACGTTGCCTGCGCTGTCGGACAGCACGGCTACAAGCGCACCCTGGTCGTAGGCATCGAAAATGCCCATCGTCAAATCCAGCCAATGGAAATTCTTGATGCGTGTGTCCAGTGCTTCGGGTGCGATGCGTTGCACGTCGCTGATGACCATCGAGACGCCGCGCTGCTGCTGTTGTTGTGTTGCGATCCAGACGAAGGGTTGCGAGAACGCGTAGAAGCGGTTGGTGCATTCGCGGGGGTCGCGCGAGCCGCGCGGCGGAACACCTCGGGTGCAGGTCATCTGCACATAGGCATCGCGCAGGCCACTCTTGGAAACGCATTGCTCCAGAATGTGCCGTATTGCCGCATGGTTCAAGGGCAAGGACATCCGCAGCTGCTCCATCGACCAGAAAAAACGCTCGATGTGATCGTCCAGCCGGAAGAAATTGCCTTTCCACACATGAGCTACGTCATAGGTGGCATCGGAGCGCAGGAAGCCACGGTCCGTAATCGGGATGCGTGCGTCGCGCAGGGGGATGTAATGGTCGTCGATGTATGCGACGCCTTCGGAGTAGTCTGAAATCATGCAGAGGCCTTGTCGGTTGGAACGGTATGCGGTGCGCGTTGGCTGAGCCATGCGGACAGTGTCAGAGCGATCGTCGCGACGACCATGAGAAAGGTCGACATGGCGATGATGGATGGGTCAATGGTGTCGCGTATTCCATCGAACATTTGGCGCGGGAGGGTACGCTGGCCAGGACCGCCAATAAAGATTGCCACCACCACTTCATCGAACGAGGTAATGAAGGCGAACAGGGCGCCCGACACAATGCCTGACAGAATGAGTGGCACAACAACGGTGAAAAAGGCGCGCAGGGGAGATGCCCCCAAGCTGTAGGCCGCGCGCAGAAGCGTCATGTCGAACTGCTGCAGCGTGGCGGTGACAGTGATGACGACAAAGGGCGTGGCCAAGATGGCGTGAGCCAGCACCAGGCCGGTCAGACTCGCGGTGAGGCCAAGTCTCGAGAACAGAAAGTACATACCCAGACCGGTGATGACCGAAGGCACGATCATCGGTGCCATCAGAAAGCCAAGCAGTGTGCGTTTCGCCGGCAGATTGCGCCGTGCAAAGGCAAACGCGGCCAACGTGCCTAGCGTTGTGGCTATTAAGGTAGATAACACACCTACTATTAGGCTGTTGCGCAGTGAGTCTGTCCACGGGCCGGATGAGAACACCCGCTCATACCACTGCATCGACAGACCGGGCAGTGGGTACGAGAGGAAGGAGCCCGCACTGAAGGAGATCGGAATCATGGCAAGCAGCGGCAGTAGCAAAAACGCCACCATAACTGCGCCGAAAATAAAGTGTGCTGTAGTGGCCAGCCGTGCGATTGTTTGGTGCGTCATGCTCTGTCCTTACTTAATACCAGCGAGTTGTTTCACGCCGAGAGTGGAAGCAGCAATCAGGTAGACCGCCATGATGCAGCTCAGCAGTACTAGGCCCAGAGCCGATGCCATGCCCCAGTTGACCGTATTGTTGGCATAAAAGGCGACGAAATAGCCCAGCATCTGTTCGCGCGCACTGCCCACTAGCGAGGGTGTGATGTAGTAGCCCGCTGCCACGATGAAAGTCAGCAACCCGCCGGCGGCGACGCCCGGAAGACTGAGGGGCAGGTATACGCTGAAAAAACCACGAACCGGGTGAGCCCCCAGCGAGGCCGAGGCGCGCATAAGGTGCGGCGGAATTCCCTTGAGGCTGTTGTAGATCGGCAGGACCGTGAAGGGCAAAAGAATGTGGACCATCACGATGTAGAGGCCCGTACTGTTGAAGATCAGCGTCAACGGCTGATCGACAATGCCGACCGCGCTGAGCAGGCTGTTGATTAGGCCATTTTCTTGCAGCACAACGATCCAAGCAGTGGTGCGTGCCAACAAGGACGTCCAGAACGGCAGCATGATCGCCAGCGTGATGACATAGGCGACCGACCGCGAGGCTTTGGTCAGCAGCGACGCCAACGGATAGCCCAATAGCAGGCAGGTCAGCGTCACGCCGGCGGCAATGCCCAGCGTACGACGAAGGATGTCCAGGTAGATCCGTTGATCCGGCTCTGCTCGGACGATGTCGCCGCTGTCGGCTTGTTTCAAGTCGAGCGCGGCCAGCAGGTAATGACCAGTCAACGGGGTCGATGCTCGCTTCAGCGCGGCCCAGTAGCTCACGTCACCCCAACGTTCGTCCGCGTCTATCAGCCAATCTTTGGCGTCCTCTGGAGGAGGTGGCGATTCACCGAGCGTTCGGGCCGTTTTCATCACCAGAGTGCGGTAGCCGCCGATTTCATAGTTAAGTCGTCGTGCCAACTCGCCGACCACCCTTGTTCCTTGGCCTTCCGCCAGATCGACGGTCAGTGCCGCGAAGGCATCGGGGCCGGGTAGTTGCTGCCGGTCTCCCCGCCAGGTCGCTAATGCTGCCACCGTGCGCGGCAGCGCCTGGCCTACTTCAGGGTTATCCACGGCGCGGTAAATCATCATGGCCAAGGGAAGGATGAAGAATACCGTTCCGTACAACAACACGGGAGCCATCAGTAACAGCGAGATCACCCTTTGCCGGCGGTCAGCGCGATGGGTGGCCTCCTTGAGTGAATGCGCCGGTCGCTGAGGCTCGTTGGTGGGCACGGCTGTCGCCAGCGGCGACGTTTGCAGGGAGGGGATCGCGGACATCAACGCGTACCTGCGAAACAGCGGGACGGCCAGACTCCTGCGCTGCGTGCGCCGTGAAACATGCGCTTCAACATTGTTCGACTGAACGGGATCAGCAGAAGGGCAGGTTGGGTGCCTGCTTGGTGGTGCGCGTCGTGGGTGATCGACATAAGAACTCCATAAATGTTTGGAACCACAAGACAAGCTCTGTTTAAGTGGTGTAGGATATATCCTATATTACATTTTGGCTGACTACAAGTTTTTTTACGCATGAAGGATAGAAATGTTGAAACCCATCGCTCGCTACATCAGGCCAACACGTCGCCGGATCTCGCTGAGGGAGTTGCCATGCTCCAATTGAAAGACTCGACACTTCTTCGCGATCGGGCCTACGTTGCCGGTCAGTGGGTGGGATCTCGCAGCGGTCAGACCCTGGAGGTGGTCAATCCTGCCAGCGGTGCGGTGATTGGCAGCGTCCCGCTGTGCGGCGCAGAGGAAACGCGCCAGGCGATTGCCGCCGCGGAAGTCGCGCAGCGTGCGTGGGCTGCGGTGCCGTCGAAAGACCGCGCGTTGATCCTGCGAGAGCTGTCCGGCCTGATGCTCGCTAACGCAGAGGATCTCGCGCTCATCATGACCCGCGAGCAAGGAAAGCCTTTGGCTGAGAGCCGAGGCGAGATCGCTTACTCAGCCTCGTTCATCGAATGGTTTGCGGACGAGGCGCGGCGGGTGTACGGGGACACGATTCCATCGACCCAAGGCGACCGCCGCATCCTCGCAATCCGGCAGCCGATTGGTGTGACGGCGGCTATCACCCCTTGGAATTTTCCTATGGCCATGCTCGCGCGCAAAGCGGGCCCGGCGCTGGCGGCCGGCTGCGCGATGGTGGTCAAGCCTGCATCGCAAACGCCGTATTCGGCGCTGGCCTTCGCCGTGCTGGCCGAACGGGCAGGCGTGCCGCCTGGTTTGTTATCCGTAGTGACGGGTTCTGCCAGCCAGATTGGCAGTGAGATGACTTCCAGCCCGATCGTGCGCAAGCTGACTTTCACCGGATCGACAGACATCGGCCGGCTGCTGATGCGCCAGTCTGCCGACACCATTAAGAAGCTGTCTCTGGAACTCGGCGGCAATGCGCCCTTTATCGTGTTCGACGATGCCGACATCGACGCGGCCGTGGAGGGCGCTATGGTTTCCAAATACCGCAATACCGGGCAGACCTGCGTGTGCGCCAACCGCCTGTATGTGCAACGCGGCGTGCTGGAATCTTTCACAAAAAAACTGGTGGCACGGGTTCACGCGTTGCATGTGGGCGATGGGACGCACGACGGCGTGACGCAAGGTCCCCTCATAGACGACAAGGCTGTGGCGAAGATCGAGGAGCACATCGCCGACGCCGTAGCGAAGGGTGGCAAGGTGTTGACCGGCGGCAAACGTCACGCGCTAGGCGGCCTGTTCTTCGAGCCGACGGTGATCGGCCAAGCGTCGAGCGAGATGCTGGTCGCACGCGAGGAGACCTTCGGGCCGCTGGCCCCCATTTTTGCCTTTGACACGGAGGAGGAGGCGATCGCCAGCGCCAACGACACCGAGTTCGGCTTGGCCGCTTACTTCTATAGCCGTGACATCGGACGTGTGATGCGTGTGGCCGAACGGCTGGAAGCCGGCATGGTAGGCGTTAACACGGGGCTGATCTCGACTGCCGAAGCACCGTTCGGCGGCATCAAGCAGTCGGGACTGGGGCGCGAGGGCTCGAAATACGGCCTCGATGACTATCTGGAACTCAAGTACATCTGCCTGGCTGGCTTGTAGTGCACTGTCCCACAAAAGGCGCTGGCTTCTTCGAAATTAGAATATATGATATATTATTGAAAGAGAAAAATGACATCGAACCACAACCAATCATCGACAGGCTTTACGCCCACTTCCGCCCAGGTGGCTTTGCTGCGTGAGAAGGCGCGTTTCGTGCGGCTGGAGACCATCCGACTTATCGAGATCGCCAAAGTTGGGCATTACAGCTCGGTGTTTTCAGCCGCCGAGATCTTTGCTGCGCTGTATTACGACGTGATGCGCATCCGTGCGAATGAACCGCAATGGCCTGATCGCGACCGGTTCCTCATGGGCAAGGGTCACGCCGCGGTGGGCCTGTATCCCGTGCTGGCGGAGTACGGCTATATCGACAGGGAAACGCTGGACGGCTACACGCGCCTGGGCAATCCCTTGGGTGACCACCCCGATATGCGCAAAGTCGCCGGCATCGACTTCAGCTCTGGTTCAATCGGCCATGCGCTTTCCGCCGGTGCGGGCATGACTTACGGCGGACGCATCGCTGGACGCGACTTTCATACCTTCGTGATGCTCGGCGACGGCGAGATGCAGGAAGGGCAGGTATGGGAGGCCGCGATGTTCGCAGCTCATTACAACTTGAATCGCCTTGTGGCCATCGTGGACCGTAACGGCTTCCAGCTCGATGGGCGCGTCGATGACGTCATGGGCGTGGAAAGCCTGGTCGACAAATGGCGCGCGTTCGGCTGGGAAACTCACGAAGTCGATGGTCACGACCTGAGCGCCCTGACGGCGCTGCTGCGCCGGATCAAGGCCGACACCGACCGATCAAGGCCCGTCTGTGTCATTGCTAAGACGCTGAAGGGCAAAGGCGTCTCCTACATGGAAACCGAACCGGGCTGGCATCTGGGCTACCTCGCGCCCGAAGACGCCGCGTTGGCAGTGCAAGAAATTATGACGAACGAGATCTGACACATGACTTACCTTGTTTCCCCCGATAGCTGGCAATACCGCTCCCTCAATGCGATCACGCCAGGACTGAGCGCGCTATCCGACGCTCTCATCGAACTGGTCGAGGCCGGCCACCCGGTGGTGGCCGGATCTGCCGATCTGCAGTATTCGAACGGCCTGAGCAAGTTTGCTGAAACCTATCCCGAGCGCTACATCCAGTTTGGGATCTCCGAGCAGAACATGGTGTCGGCTGCGGCCGGTTTGGCGACGACCGGGCAGATGCCCTTCGTCGCTACTTTTGCGTCCTTCCTCGCGCTGCTCTGCTGTGAACAAATCCGCATGGACGTGGCCTACAGCGCGTTGCCGGTTCGGTTGATAGGGCATCACACGGGCATCTCGCTCGGCTTTTACGGCACTTCGCACCACGCGACCGAGGACATCGGCACCATGCGGTCAATTGCCAACCTGACCATCATCTCTCCAGCTGACGGCCCACAGCTCAAAGCCGCAATCAAAGCTTCGGTGGATTGGCCTGAACCGATCTATTTCCGTATCGGCCGCGGCCGGGATCCGGATATCTATTCGGATGACACACCATTCCAGATTGGCAAAGCGATTGAACACGGGGAAGGCCACGAACTGACGATCATCGCCTGCGGAATGCCGGTGAAGTCTGCTCTCGACGCGGCTGCGGCGCTCAACGCCGAAGGCCGGTCGGTTGGTGTGATCGATATGGCCACCATCAAGCCGTTGGACCGAGACGCGGTGCTTAGAGCTGCCGCACATTCTGCCGCATTGATGACGGTGGAAGAGCACAACATCATGGGCGGTCTAGGAGCGGCAGTCGCCGAGGTTCTAGCCGATGAAGGCTGCGGTGTGAAGCTATTTCGCCACGGCATTAACGACGAATACAGCCTGATTGCTCCACCGACTCATCTGTACCGTGAATATCAACTTGATGCGGTGGGTGTCGAAGCCGTCGCACGCCAAGCATTAGCCAGGCAAATCTGATGCGCGGTTGTTGAAGATATGCCCCGGCAATGATTCGTTGCGCAAGCTGGGCTCTTTGAACTCCTATCTCTGCAGCGCAGATGTTGTACTCCAGTGCACTGCTGTCGCCGCCTGACTAAGGAAAATACATGAAAGTCATTGTTCTGGGCGGTGGAGTCATTGGCACCAGCACAGCTTATTACCTGGCTCGTGCGGGCGCGCAGGTCACCGTGCTGGATCGTCAGCCGGGCCCGGCGCTTGAAACTAGTTTTGCGAATGCGGGTCAAGTGTCACCGGGCTATTCGACGCCGTGGGCGGCGCCGGGAATTCCGCTAAAGGCGATGAAGTGGATGTTCCAGAAGCACGCGCCGCTTGCGATCCGATTGGACGGCAGCTTGTTCCAACTGCGCTGGATGGCGCAGATGCTGCGCAACTGCGAGCCGGATCGGTATGCTGTCAACAAGGAGCGCATGATGCGCGTAGCCGAATACAGTCGCAGTTGTCTTCAGCAACTGCGCGCCGACACCGGCATCCAATACGAACAGCGAGTCGGCGGCACGCTGCAACTCTTCCGCACTCAGACTCAACTCGACGCAGTGCATCGAGACATCGCCGTGTTGCGAGACTGCGGCGTACCCTACGAGCTGCTGTCGCGCGACCAGCTCGCCGGTGTGGAGCCCAGCCTGGCCCAGGCGCGGGGCCGCCTGGCCGGTGGTCTGCGCCTTCCTAACGACGAGACCGGTGACTGCCACCGCTTCACCGCCGCGCTGGCACAGCTCGCGCAGGGTTTGGGAGTGGACTTTCGCTTCAACCAGTCAGTCGAGCGCCTGGTGATAGAGGGCGGACGGGTCGCAGGGGTGATCATTGGCGGTGCGACCGGTCAAATAGTTCACACGGCAGATCGTTATGTATTGGCCTTCGGCAGCTATTCGCGCAATGCGCTGGCTCCGCTGGACATCGATCTTCCGGTCTACCCGGTCAAGGGGTATTCGCTGACAGTTCCTCTGACTGACCCAGCATTCGCGCCGCAGTCTACAGTCCTGGACGAGACGTACAAGGTGGCCGTGACACGCTTTGACAATCGCATCCGCGTTGGCGGTATGGCCGAACTAGCCGGCTTTGACCTACGCCTTAATCCGCGCCGCCGCGCCACGTTGGAGTTAGTTGTCAAGGACCTTTTCCCCGGCGGCGACGTGGCGAACGCAACTTTCTGGTCAGGTCTCCGCCCAATGACGCCCGACAGCACGCCTATCGTTGGGTCCACAAGGTACGCCAATTTATTCTTGAACACTGGCCACGGTACGCTGGGATGGACTATGGCCTGCGGCTCGGGCAAACTTGTCTCGGATTTGGTTACTGGGCAGCGGCCTGACATCAGCACTGCTGGACTCGGTGTTGATCGCTATCTTCCTCGGAGGAAATTGCTTGAGCCAGTTTCGCCTTCAACTGCTGCGCTATGACGCGTCGTTTCTTCGGTATCCCGGGTGATAGCGTCACCAACTGTTCACGCCAGTAGCCAATTAGGTTGAAGTACCCTGCAGCGTTGGCCCCGCGACAACCGCCTACTTACGGTAATTGGGGGTTGTAGTAAGTTGGCAAACAGCTCTAGCTTAAGCCGCCTTCAGCTATCGAAAGAAGGAGAAAACCAAGGACTTATCCACACCGTGAGCCGCTCTGCTCGCAAAGAGGGTGGGTCAATACTCGATGGAAATTCCCGGTCAGGTTTGCGTGGAAATTTAACACTAGCCACGAACAATCAGGTGCCCGGGCACCATCTTGCGGATCTCCCGGCGAGCATGATCAATGAAGGGCTTGAGGATGAGTGTGGATGAATTGCGTTCCGAAATGACGAGAGAGTAATCATTGACGTGCTCAACCTCAAATGGAATGAACTTCAGCAAGCCCCCCGTGTAAAAACTTGCCGTCAGCGGATCAATGATGGAGACACCGGCGCCCGCTTCGACCAATTTAGTGATGACGGCAGAAATCGGGCTCTCGACGTTGATGCGGCGATTCACGCCGTACGACAGCATTAGTGAATCAATCCTAGTGCGCGCTTCCATTAAGGGCGGGTAGGAGATGAAACTCTCACCTTCGAAATCCTCCGGGCGTAAAACTTGGCGACTTGCAAGGCGGTGGTGGACCGGCACTACGCCGACAGACTTCGCTGACACCAAGATCTCGCTGTTGCCGTGCCGCGTTGTACGCATGGGCATGATGGCAAACCCCAAATCGCAGCGGTTACTCTGAACCATGTCGATTACGGTGGACGAACTGTGCATATGCAGGGACACTAGAGCATCGGGATGTTCGCGCGTAAAGCTGGCAATGGCGTGAGGCAGGAATGTAAGCGCCATGGATGGAGCTGCAGCGATTTCCAGATGCCCGAGCTTCAGCGCCTTGATATTGGATGCCGCGTTAGCAATTCGCTCGATTCCTACCAAAGACTGATGCACATCTGTAAACAGCAGCGCGGCCTCTGGAGTCGGTACCAGACGTCCCTTGGTGCGCGTAAAGAGAGGGATTGCGATGCGTTCCTCAAGATCGGCGATCAGGCGTGTCACTACAGGCTGTGTGACCTCGAGCATTTCCGCCGCCCCCGTGACAGACTTTCGCACCATGACGGCGCGAAACGCTTCGAGGTGGCGTAGTGTGATTCTTTGGTCCATCGTCGTATTACTTTCCGGCCACGTGGCCTATTCGTCACCGGCATGCGTCCTTTATCGTGTCAGCCGCGGACTCCAGATATTGCAGGAGATCTCTTGCGGGTGCACTCAGTCGGGTATCGCCCAACGCCATGGCCTGTACTTGGTACGGCAAGCTTGGACGTAGCGGTAAAGTGGCGCCGCCTCGTAAACGATGCAGATTCCCGGTAAATGGATCGACGACGGAGATTCCGAGCCCCCGCAGTACGAGTTCGCTGACTGAGAGTGACAGTCCTGCCTCTGCCATGATGTCGAGTTCTCCGCCGACCCCGTTCAACATGACCTCAAGCCGCTTTTGAAGTGGGCCCGTAAGCGCCACGAAGGGCCTACCAGTCAACTGCTGGAGCTCGACGTAGTCCCACTCGTCGGGCAGTCCACCAGCTGCAGCGATGCAGACGCAGTTGGCAGTGAACTCCGCGACGGTCTCCACCTCGCCGAGCGCTAGTCCGTGAGCGGCAAAACCGATGTCTGCCTGACGATTTCGGACACGGCCGGCCACTTCGATTGAGGAAGCGATGTCGAGGCTTACAACCACGTTCGGGTACTTCTGCCGAAGGAAATAGATCGCTTCAGGCATGATCGAATGACCGATAGCTGGTAACGCGCAGATCGACAGCCGTCCCATTCGTTGTTTTCGTAACTGCTCGGAAAAGCGGGCGATGTCTTCAAGCCCTAGGAAGGACTGTTGTACTTTCGTCATGAGCGCAAGGGCTTCTTCCGTCGGTTTCACTGTTCGACCGTGCTTGACGAAGAGCTGGTAACCCACGATTTTCTGAAGCTCTGCTATGACGCGACTCATCGACGGCTGCGACATGCCTAGAGCATCTGCTGCCGCACTAATCCCGCCGTTGATGATGGCCGCGCGGAACGCTTCGATCATCCGGTGGGTGGGTACTTCTGTTGGCATAACGACCTTGTTGATCAACTTAACCTATAGCCTGTGTGCATGATTCGCCAGACGCCGCGCGATGGTTTGTGTGTGCGTTTTTCCGGAAAATCCTCGATTCAATCCCATGGCAGTTTAGGAGATAGCATCCCCGTGTTACATATGTTCCTCAGTCGCTCGGACATGAATATAAGCTCCGCCAAGACGAACCATTCACCTTCCTCCCGTAATATGAATACGGTGCTCGTAGGCGGCAGAATTCATGAGCGCAGTATCGCCTTGAACTTGGCGAAGAGGGGCATCGACTGCGTGGCTCTTGAGAAAGACCACGTGGCTCGACACGCATCGGAGGTGAGCGGTGGAGGTGTGCGCACGCTCGGCGGCGATATACCTGCGGTTCCGCTGGCTCTCAGGCCGTTGAAGCCCGTCGCCCTTGGCGCGCTTGTAGCGATCGACACCGTGGATGCGGCCTCATGAGTACGAAGGCTATCGACACCCTTGTTGTCGGCGGTGGCTTGCACGGACTGTCGGCCGCGCTGCATCTGGCCCGTGCTGGCCGCCGCGTCGTGATTCTAGAACGGTCGTGGGTTGGCCGCCATGCCTCCGGCGCGACAGCGGCCGGGGTCCGCACACTCAACCGCCATCCGGCCGAGATTCCGATCTCGCTGGAGTCCATGGACATGTGGCACAACATCGAGTCGATCGTTGCCGGTGATTGTGGCTTTCATGCTCATGGTCAGATCAACGTTGCTGAATACCCGGATCATCTGCCTGCCCTGGAGACGCGTTTCGCGATGATGCGGGACGCCGGGTACCGGCATGAGGAACTGGTCGATCGGGCAGAGTTGCTGAGGCTCGTTCCTGCGATCTCGCCCCACTGCATGGCTGCGCTGATTGCCCGACGTGACGGCGCAGCCGATCCGCATCGGACCTTGCAGGCGTTCCGCCGCAGCGCGGAGGCCGCGGGCGTTACGATCCACGAAGGTCTCGGCGTCACGGCGATCGAGCGGGCAGGCTCCGACTGGCGAGTCCGTACCGACGCTCGGGATTTCGTGGTGCCGACCGTCGTCAATGCCGCCGGGGCCTGGGCGGGAAAGATCGCCGCCATGTTGGGCGACGAAATCCCACTCGGCCATAAGGCCTCGATGATGGTCGTGACGGAGCGCGTCGCGCCGCTCCTCAGGCCGGTCGTCAGCGTCGTTGGGCGGCCGCTCTCCCTGAAGCAGTCCGACCAGGGAACCCTGGTAATCGGGGGAGGGCTTCAGGGCAGCGCGGACATCGAAGCGCAGAAAAGCTTTGTCAACTTCACCGAACTCGCCAAAGGCGCGCGGGCGGCGACCGATCTCTTTCCCTCCATCGGGCCAGTGCGAATCGTGCGTGCCTGGACGGGTATGGAGGCGAAAACAGATGACTATCTGCCCGTCATCGGCGCCTCGCCGAACGCGAGCGGCGCCTATCACGCTTTCGGGTTCTCCGGCCACGGTTTCCAGCTCGTTCCGGTGGTTGGCGCCATCTTGGCCGACCTCATCGTCCGCGGTGGCACCAACAGATCGATAGAGGGATTCTCTGCGGATCGGCTCATGCAACAGCGAGCCGCCGCATGATGCACGCCCTTATGCCCGCAACCACGACCTGCTAACGCATTGGGATTCAATCAGCGGTATCGATTCACGCCGCACACGCCCAGATTGAGGTGGCTTTCAAGATTGAGGCCATCACTCGATGGCGGAACAGTGCTGGCTTGCAAACAATTTTGTTGACCGAGTCGGCCTGCTGCGGCCGGCCTTCGCTCGCTGCCACCATGAGTTCTCCGGCAGACAGCGGCAACCTATCGGCATTTTCCCTCGCTCTCGCTTGTGTCCATAACCACCGCGCCCATGCTGGCGCGTTTATTGACGCGGCCCTTGGTTACCGCTGCGATGGAATGGACCAGCAGTCCGCTGCGCTGGCGCCGGCGCGTCAGGCTCGGCCCCCGGAGGCCAGATCTGGAGATGTTCGAAGCCGTCGCCGGCACGCCGCGGGCCGGTTCTCGGTAAGGCCTATGGCGAAACGATCACGGTTGTCGGTTGGTTCCGCGCGAGCGGAGCCGGAGACGAGCTCGGAGTAGAAATGGTCCGCCCCGAGAACGCCGATGCACCTCCATGCCTGGGAGAAAGCAGTTGCGCTAAGTGAGTCCCAGCAGGCACGGTTATATACACATAGCAATCCTGGATGAATACAGGTTTTGTTGCACATTGTTCCCACATGGCAGCAGTTTTAGCATTAGCCGCAATGGATTCACAACAAGCACGATCGACGATCACGTGTGTCACCACAGACTGGGTGACCTCAAGCATTTCCGCTCGCCCGGTGACAGTCCTCCGCACCATCATGGCGTGAACGCTTCAAGATGGCGTAGCTTGATTACAAGCTCAATAGCATTAAGACATTGATGTATTTCAAAATGCTATTTTTATGAAGATTATGAAAATAAAAATATAACAAAATCAACGATCTATTTCGGATTGGCACATCTATTGCTGAATGACATTGCTGGTGGTTTTTACCATTCCAAAAAGCGCCACAGCTCAGTAACATGAATGACATTCAGACGCATAACCACACGAATTCCGTGTGATGTTCTTCCACCTTTTTCTAGGAGCAAAAGACGATGAAACTTCCTGTTCTCACCATTAAGACGACCGCGTTTGCCGCCCTCTTGGCGTTCAGTGGCATCTGTCCGCCTGCGTTCGCCCAAGCTAAGGACCGCCCTGTGCTTAGCATCAGTTCGGACGCAACAGATATCTCAACGCTCGACCCGCACCGCGCGACATCTTCGGACGACAAGGGCGTCGCGTCGCAAGTGTTCAACGGTCTGGTGCGCTTTCCGCCGGGCAGCGCCGACCCAAAAGAGCTTCAACCCGATCTCGCGGAAAAGTGGCAATCATCCCCCGACAAAAGGATTTGGACGTTCTATCTGCGCAAAGGCGTGCAGTTCCATGGTGGATATGGCGAGATGAAAGCCACTGACGTCGTGTATTCATTCATGCGTGCAGCTGACAAAGGTCGGTCCAGTTTTGCAGCGAACTTCGAAGTCATCGAAAAAGTTGAGGCGCGGGACGACTACACCGTGCGCTTCTTGCTGAAGTATCCGGATGCCGCGTTCCTCGGTCGCGTGTCGAATTATCACGCTGGCAACATCGTCAGCCAGGCGGCGGCCGAAAAACTCGGGGACAAATTTGGTCAGTCACCGATCGGCACCGGTCCATTCGCACTCAGCGAACACATTACGCAGCAATATGTGAAGTTGGTCGCTAACGACGCGTACTTCCGTGGCGCGCCAAAACTGGCCGCCATTACCTATCGCATGATTCCGTCGGACAGCGCGCGCGAGCTGGCGTTTACGTCCAAAGAAGTCGACATGATGACTGGTAAGCGGGAGCAACGCTGGGTGGACAGCGCGAGCAAACGCGGCATGAAGGTCGATGTTTTTGACCCTGCCGAGTTCCGTACGCTTCACATCAATCGCACCATTAAGCCCTTGGACAATCTGAAGGTGCGCCAGGCAATCGCTGCGGCGGTCAACGTGGACGAAATCCTGAGGTATGTCGGCAAAAGTGTGGGCGACAAAGGCTGCTCGATCATCCCCAACGGCTATCTAGGCGAAGATTGCAGCGCAGGGGGCTACACCTATGACGTTGCGCGCGCCAAGAAATTGTTGACCGAAGCCGGTTTTCCTAACGGAATTTCTATCAAGTCGGTGGTGTCGAACGTCTCTGCGCAGCAACCCATCATGCAAATTGTCCAGTCACAGCTGGCCAAAGCCGGCATCAAGCTGGAAATGGAGGTCGTGGACCATGCGACCTATCAAGCCAAAAGCCGGAAAGACCAAAGCGCATTGGTGTTTTATGGTGCGGCTCGTTTTCCTATCGCAGATGTCTGGCTCACGGAGTTCTACGACTCGGCCGCCTCCATTGGGGCGCCTAAGGCAATTTCCAACTTCTCGCATTGCTCCGTGGGTGATGACGCCATCCGGCAGGCGCGCATTGAGCCTGATGCGCAGAAGCAGCTGGCATTGTGGAAACAAGCGCAGCAAAAGATCCATGCGGATGTCTGCTCCGTGCCGCTCTTTGGCCTGAAGCAAGTGTGGGTGCATAGCGACCGCGTGAACTACGGCTATACGCTGAAAGGCGCCCTGAACCTACAGCCGCCCATCACCGAACTGACGACCGTTACGCGGAGCGCACCTTGAGTCTCAAAGTGGTCCATCCCTTGCCCTTTGGTCAATTACTTGGAGTCCAGAGCGGCAGCCCTATGAACCGCAATTCGAAAGATTGTGGTCGGAGTGGTGGCGTGCAATGCATGCGAAAGGCCGGGCTTTACCATGTCTCATGAGTATGACGTGATTGTGGCGGGAGCCGGGATGGTTGGCGCCGCCATAGGGTATGGGCTGGCTGGACAGAACCGCCGCGTGCTGATGCTGGATGGTGCAGACACGGATTTCCGCGCCGCGAAGGCCAACTTCGGCCTGGTCTGGGTGCAAGGCAAAGGGCATGCCCAGCCGGAGTACCAGCGCTTGACGCTCTTGGCTGTCAAGGCTTGGCCCGAATTTGCGGAGCGGCTAGAAGCAGACAGCGGCGTAGCGCTCGCCTACGAGTGCAAAGGCGGTTTGCATTTTTGCATGAGTGACGACGAACTGTCTGCCCGCGCCGCAAGCCTTGACGCATGGCACGCCCAAACACCGGAATTCGCGCCTTCAACTTGCATCTTGAACCGCAGCGAGCTGCAACGCTTCTTTCCGTCCATGCGTCTGGGCGAGGAGGTGGCCGGTGCCAGCTTGGGAGAGTTGGACGGTCAAGTCAATCCGCTGCGCTTGCTGGTCGCATTGCACACGGCTTTCCTGCGGCGGGGCGGGCAGTTACGCAGTGGCCATACGGTGACCGCCATCAACGCGCTGCCAGGCGGTGGCTTTGAGGTCAGAGCCGGTGAGTACCAGGCGCGCGCCCAACGCGTGGTCATCGCCGCTGGTTTGGGTTCATCTGCGCTTGGCGCAATGGTCGGACTGGATGTGCCCTTGCGGCCACAACGTGGCCAGCTTCTTGTGACTGAGCGTTTGGCCCCTCTGTTGCCCCTACCGGCCAGTGGCCTTCGACAGACAGCCGAAGGCACCATCATGATCGGCGTGACCCAGGAAGAAGTGGGCTACGACGTGGGCACAACATCCCAGGCTGCGGTGCGTATGACACGTAGGGCCTTGCGCATCTTGCCGGATTTGGCCGGAGCCCGATTGGTGCGCCAGTGGTCCAGCCTACGGATCATGACGCCCGATGGCAGTCCCGTGTATGCAAGCTCCCCTTTCTACCCCGGTGCGGATATCGCGCTGTGCCATTCGGGCGTGACGCTGGCTTCATTCCACGCGGGAGCCTATGCCCGCGCGCTGGCTGGCGGCTCGCTGCCCGACACCTTGAATGTTTTTCACCATGAGCGTTTCAATGTTCAAAAAGCTGCATGAGGCCGGCGCTTGCGCGCTGACTTTTTATATAGACGGCCAAGCCGTCGCCGCTGAAAGCGGCGAAACCGTGGCCGCCGTGCTATTGCGCCAGCAGACGCCAGTTTGTCGGACCACACCCGTGCATGAAAGTCCGCGAGCACCGTACTGCATGATGGGCGTGTGCTTCGATTGCCTGGCCATCATCGACGGCGTGGCGTCCACGCAGTCCTGTCTGGTCACGGTGCGCGAAGGCATGCGCGTGGAACGTCAGTTCGGCCGCCGGAGTGTGACGCCATGACACGCGAATTCGATGTTGTAGTGATCGGAGCGGGGCCAGCTGGCATGAGCGCGGCTATCGGCCTCAGGGGTCAGGGACTCTCCGTGCTGGTAGTGGACGAGCAGCCTGCGCCTGGTGGCCAGATCTGGCGCGCGGTAGAGGCTGTAGCGCCCACTCCCACAGGCACGCTGCTGGGTGACGAGTACCGCGCTGGCGCCGGTCTAGCTGGCCGCTTCCGCGGTTGTGGTGCCTTTTATGAACCGCAAACACAGGTCTGGCAGATCGAGCCGGGCTGGCATGTCTACATGACGCGCGACGGGCGGGCCGAAGTGGTGCGCGCCAATCACGTCGTGCTGGCGTTAGGTGCGCAGGAACGGCCGACACCGTTCCCGGGCTGGACCCTGCCGGGCGTGCTCACTGTTGGCGCGGGCCAGATCCTGTTGAAGACCTCGCGCGAGGTGCCATCAGAGCCCGTGTGGGTAGCGGGCAGCGGGCCTCTGCCGCTTTTGTACATGGCGCAGTTGCTGCGCGCGGGCGGCAAGATCGCAGGCTGGCTGGACACGTCGCCGCCAGGCGGCTGGCGCCGCGCTTTGCCTTGGGCGGGCGCCGCTCTGGCGGGCTGGGGCGAGATCAGCAAGGGCCTGGCTTGGCTGCTCGAAATCAGGGCAGCGGGAGTTAAACACGTGCGCGGCGTTACCGCTGTGCGGGCGCTGGGCGATGGCCATTTACAAGAAGTGGAATACACGCAGGCCAATGGAAGTACAGTGCGTGCGCCGGCCAGTGTGCTGTTGTCGCACGAAGGCGTTTTGCCGTCCATCCACATGACGCAAGCACTTGGGTGCGAGCACCGTTGGAACGCGCAGCAGGTGTGCCTCACACCAGACCTGGATGACTGGGGACAGACCAGCAGGCCAGGCGTGTATGTGGCAGGTGACGGCGCGAATATTGGCGGCGCGAAAGCGGCGTGTGTACGCGGCGAACTGGTCGCGCTCGGCATCGCCAAGCGCGCTGGGCGTCTCTCACCGGAAGCGGCCGCCGCACATGCCGCGCCGCTTCGGCGGAAGCTGAGTGGGCTGTTGCGCCTGCGCCCCATGTTGGACGCCCTATATCCACCTCGGGCCAGCATCTTTTCTCCGCCTGATGAAACAATCGTTTGCCGCTGCGAAGAGCTGACAGCGGGTGAAATTCGCAAGGCGGCCGCGATCGGCCAGCCAGGACCCAATCAGATTAAAGCATTCACCCGCGCCGGCATGGGTCCGTGCCAAGGCCGTCAATGCGGCTATACGGTCGCGCACATCATCGCGGCCGTACAGAACCGTCAGGTTGCGGAGGTGGGCTTCTACCGCATTCGCCCGCCACTCAAACCGCTGACGCTCGGAGAGTTGGCATCCCTGGAGCAACCATCATGATGCGATATGCCATCAAGCGCCTGCTATTGGCCATCCCCACACTTCTGGCCATGCTGACTGCTGTTTTCATCTTGGTGCGTCTGGTGCCGGGCGATCCGGCCGCCGTTATGTTGGGCGACCAGGCCAGTGCGGAAGCGCTCGAGGCCTTGCGCAAGCAACTGGGCCTGGATTTGCCTGTGCACCTTCAGTACCTGAGTTTCCTGCGCGACATGCTGTCGGGAAATTTTGGGGTGTCCATGACCAGTGGAAGAACCGTTCTGCACGAAGTGTCGCTGGTGTTGCCCTGGACTTTGCAATTGACCGCCGCCTCCCTCCTGATCGGCGTGGCCTTCGGCCTGCCGCTGGGAATATGGGCTGCGCTACGCCGCAACGCATGGCCTGACTACCTTGGTCGTGTGCTTTCCCTTATCGGACTGTCGTTTCCCGCCTTTGTGTCCGCCATCCTGATGCTGCTGGTCTTTGCCGTTGAGTTGCGCTGGTTCCCGGTCATCGGCAACACTGGATCGCGCACCTTCACGGAGCAACTGCGCAACCTGGCGTTGCCCGCATTCAACCTGGGACTGATCATGACAGCTTATGTCATGCGGGTCACGCGTTCGTCGATGCTGGGTGTGATGGGCGAGGACTATATCCGCACCGCGCGTGCCAAGGGTGTGCGGCCGATGCGGCTGATCCTGCGCCACGGTCTCCGCAACGCTTTGATCCCAATCGTGACGGTGGTAGGCCTGTACTTTGGCACGTTGATCGGCAACTCGGTGCTGACGGAGATTGTCTTTAACCGACCGGGCCTCGGCAAGCTCATCCTCGGCGCGCTGAACTCGCGGGACTACACCTTGCTGCAAGGGCTGATGGTGGTGTTCGCGTCATGCGTGATTGTGGTCAATCTTCTGACTGACCTGGTTTATGGGTTGGTCGATCCAAGGGTGAAATACAAATGAGTACCGTTAGTATCGTTGCTGCCCCTGCAGTCGTTAAGCCGAACTCCGTGTGGCAAGCCTTGCGCAAGAACCGGATGTCTTGGATAGGCATAGGACTGCTGATGTTGATCGTGGTTGCTGCGGTGTTCGCGCCTTGGCTTGCTCCATACGATCCGTTCCAGCAGAACATTGCCTATCGACTTGAACCGCCGTCTGCGGAGTTTTGGCTGGGCACTGACAGTTATGGCCGAGACGTGCTGTCGCGCCTTATCTACGGCTCGCGCGTGTCGTTGTTGGTCGGGTTTGTCGCAATCTTGATTGCCATGTGCATCGGCTCGGCGCTAGGCATCCTGGCAGGATACTTGGGCGGAATCGTCGATCAGGTCGTCATGGGGTTGGTTGACGTCATGCTCTCATTTCCCACCTTGTTGTTGGGGATCATGGTGGCCGCCATGCTGGGCGCCAGTCTGGAAAACCTGATCATCGCCATTGCGATCACAGAGATAGCGCCTTTTATTCGAGTGGCACGAGCTCCAACCATCGCGCTGAAGCAACGCGATTTCGTGGAGGCGGGTAGAGCGCTGGGCTTTGGGCCGATTCGCTTAATGGGCGTGCACATACTGCCTAATATGGTGTCAGACGTGGTGGTACTCGGATCGTTGTGGATGGCTTCCGCGATCCGCACCGAGGCTTCACTCAGCTTCGTCGGGCTCGGCGTGCCGCCGCCGGTCGCAACCTGGGGCAGCATGATCCGCGAAGGGTTCGAGCACATCCTGGACGCCTGGTGGCTGACAGTGTTTCCCAGCTTGGCCATCTTGTTAACAGTTCTGGCACTCAATTTACTAGGCGATGCTTTACGCGACGCCATAGACCCAAAACTTCGTTCGGAGCGTGCATGAATCCCTCTCCTGTTTCCCAACCTCCGGTCCTGGAACTTCGTGACCTGCGCACGGAGTTTCGCGTGGGCGGCGCATGGCATGCCGCAGTACGCGAAGTGTCGCTGCAAGTATCGGCTAATGAGACGCTTGCCGTGGTCGGCGAGTCAGGCAGCGGCAAGAGTGTGACAGCGCTGTCGGCGCTGCGACTTTTGCCCGAGTCCGCTGCACGCCATGGTGGCGGGCATATTCTGTTGGACGGCGTTGATCTGACCATGTTGTCCGAGAAGCAGATGACAAAGCTGCGCGGTGAAGCGATTGCCATGATCTTTCAGGAGCCAATGACCTCACTGAATCCCACTATGACTGTGGGCGACCAAATTTCAGAAGCTATCCAGCAGCATCGCCACCTGTCCAGGAAAGAGGCACGCCGGCTTGCATTAGAGGTGCTGGAAGAAGTGAAGATCCCCGCTGCCGCCAAGCGCTTTGACGACTATCCACACCAGTTCTCCGGTGGAATGCGCCAGCGCGTGATGATCGCGATGGCGTTGGCTTGCAAGCCCCGCGTTCTGCTGGCCGACGAGCCCACCACCGCGCTCGATGTGACTATTCAGGCGCAGATCCTCAGCCTCTTGTCCGAATTGAAGACCGCACACGGCATGGGCGTGGTGTTCATCACCCACAACCTGGGAGTTGTGGCGCAGATCGCCGACCGGGTGGCCGTGATGTATGCCGGAGAAGTTGTAGAGACTGCCGACGTTCAGACCTTGTTCGCCCGGCCCATGCATCCCTACACGGAAGCGCTCTTGCGCGCCATGCCAAGAGTGGACGCGAGCGCAGTGCTTGAATCCATTCCCGGCAGTGTGCCAGCCATCAACGCACTACCAAAAGGTTGCGCATTTGCACCGCGCTGTCGCCTAAAAGAAGCGCGCTGCGAGGCCGAACGGCCAAATTTGATGCGCATTGGTAGTTCGCACCAAGTACGCTGCGTGGTTCGCGTTGAACAATATGGAGACATGGCATGAGCGATCTTCTGCAAGTACGCAATCTGGTCAAGCGCTTTGAAAGCGGCGGCGGCTGGCTGGGTGGAGCCAAGCAAGTCGTGCGGGCGGTGAACGACGTGTCATTCAGTGTGGGCCGCGGCCAGTCGCTGGGATTGGTGGGCGAGTCCGGCTGCGGCAAATCCACCGTAGCGCGGACCCTGCTGCGTCTGATCGAACCTGACGAAGGCAATATTCTCTTTGATGGCCAGGACATACGCCAAGCCAGCCTGTCTGATATGCGCGCGCTGCGCCGCCGTATTCAGATTGTGTTCCAGGATCCGTACGCCTCGCTCAATCCGCGCCGCACCGTTCGGCAGGCGTTGAGCGAGCCTCTTTTCGTTCACAAACTGGGCAACGCTGAACAGATTGCCGCGAAGGTGGAACGGACCATCGACGAGGTGGGCTTGCCGCGAACTGCACTGGACCGCTATCCACACGAGTTCTCGGGCGGGCAGCGCCAGCGT
Source organism: Polaromonas sp. P4_F4 (assembly GCF_056401355.1). Taxonomy (NCBI): domain Bacteria; kingdom Pseudomonadati; phylum Pseudomonadota; class Betaproteobacteria; order Burkholderiales; family Comamonadaceae; genus Polaromonas; species Polaromonas sp. P4_F4. The sequence goes on from NZ_JBFUJO010000015.1 coordinate 125,772, forward strand.
ATCGGTATCGCTCGCGCTTTGGTGCTGGACCCGGAGTTGATCGTGGCAGACGAACCTGTTTCCGCGCTTGATGTGTCCGTACAGGCGCAAATCCTGCAACTACTGGAACGCCTGAAGCGCGACCGCGGTCTGTCGTTCGTTTTTGTCTCGCACGACCTGGGGGTAGTTCGCCACTTCTGTGAATCGGTTTGTGTGATGTATTTGGGCCGCATCATCGAACAAGGCCCGACTGCACAGGTGCTGGATAGTCCGCTGCATCCCTACAGCCGCGTGTTGCGCGATTCCTCTCCGGTGCCAGATCCAGCGGCGCGGGTACGCCTGTCGAAGATCATGGGTGAAATCCCGGCGCCGACGAATCTGCCTTCTGGGTGCACTTTCCATCCACGCTGTGCCCGGGCACGCCCGGATTGCGAGTCGCGAGTGCCGACTATGGAGGGTATCGGGCCAGGACGTGCAGTGGCTTGCTTTTATCCGTTGGTAAAGGATCCTGCAGGTCGATTAATAACTCCGTAAGCGCCGCTACCGCTTGATTCGCGCGGCCACCCCAGCATAAGAGCACCTCTTCGAGGCGAGCACAGCCATGAACTGGCCATGTGCGGGAATTTCTTCACTAAAAAAAAGGAAAGTCAGATGAACGACATCACTCGTATCGCTACCACCAAGCGCCGCAGCAGCGTCGTGGTCTACAACGGCATCGTCTTCGTAGGCGGGCAAACCGCCGATGACCGAAGCCAGGACATCCGCGGCCAGACCCGGCAGACCCTGGAAAAGATAGACAAGTTTCTCGCCGAGGCTGGCACCGACAAGAGCCGCTTGCTCACCACGCAGATCTGGCTCAAAGATATCAAGAATGACTTCGTGGGCATGAATGAGATTTGGGATGCATGGACTCCGCCTGGCGCGACGTCCACCCGTGCCACTGCCCAGTGCGAGATGGGTGCACCCGACGTTCTTATAGAGATGATCGTCACTGCGGCCATCGCAAAAAAGGAAGTAGCATAAATGAAGGCGGTCGACTATGTGATCGCGTGTCGAGCGCTCCTCATCGCCGCATGTATTGGCCTTGTCGGGCCGGTATTTGCTCAGGAGTCCATCCTCCGCATCGGAAGTGATGCGACTGACATCACTACTCTGGATCCGCACCGCACGGCGGTGTCGGAAGAAAAGGGCTTGATTAGCATGATCTTCGGTGGCTTGGTGAGATTTCCACCCGGTTCCGCTGACCCCGAGAAAATAGAAGGTGATTTGGCCGAGAGCTGGCAGGCTTCTGCTGATGGACTGACCTGGACATTCAAGCTGCGTCACGGTGTGCAGTTCCACCGCAACTATGGCGAGGTGAATGCGGAGGATGTGGTTTATAGCCTAATGCGCGCAGCCGATCCAAAGCGGTCCTCGTTTTCGTCTACCTTTGAGCCGGTGAAGGAAGTGAGCGCGCTCGATTCGCATACGGTGCGCATACAGCTCAAGGCGCCAGTACCCAGTCTGCTGGGACTGGTTGCCAACTACCACGGCGGAATGGTTGTAAGCCGCAAGGCCGACCAGGATCTGAAAGACGCGTTCAAATTGAAGCCAGTTGGCTTTGGGCCCTTCGAGTTCGTTGAACATCAGAAACAGCGCGAGGTGGTGCTGAAGGCACACGACAAGTATTTCCGTGGGAAGCCGAAGATAGAGCGCATCGTTTACCGATTCATCCCCTCCGAGGCCGTCCGGGGGCTAGCGTTCGCTACTGGCGAGCTTGACCTGGTCGCCGGCCAGCGCGATCAGCGCTGGGTGCAGCGGGCCCGGCTCTGGGCGCCGCCTAAGGACCAATCGTCCGTCAAAGTCGATGTCTTCGGACCAGGTGAATTTCGTACCCTGATGCTCAATCGGCGCATCAAGCCGCTGGACGACCCGCGTGTTCGGGAAGCCGTAGCACGCGCCGTGGATGTGCAGGAACTAGTTCACTTCGTCGGCGCGGATATCGTCAAGCCTGGCAGATCTGTCGTTCCGCCAGGCTACGCAGGTGAGGTAGACGTTGGGCCAAAGTTTCCTTATAACTTCGGCAAGTCAAAAGCTTTGCTGACGGAAGCCGGCTACGCCAACGGCATCACCCTAAGGGCGGTAGTGTCCAGTACCGCCTCGCAACTGTCGGTTATGGAGGTGGTGCAGAAACAGCTCAAGCGCGCGGGCATCAACTTAACCATGGACGTGGTCGAGCACGCCGCTTATCACGCGCAGATCCGCAAGGACGTGAGTGCAATCGTCTTCTACGGCGCTGCTCGATTCCCGGTGGCCGATTCCTACCTCACAGAGTTCTATCACTCCCGCTCCGAGATCGGCGCACCTACTCAGGTTACCAATTTCTCCCACTGCAATGCAGCCGACAAGGAAATTGATGCGGCGCGCGCAACCCCAAATGCGGCTGCGCGAAGCTCGCTCTGGCGCGTGGCACAGGTGAAGATCAACGCAGATCTCTGCGCCATCCCGCTATTTGATCTGCAGCAGGTCTGGGCCCGTCGCGGTGCGCTCGACTATGGAGTGCCTCTTGAGGGCGCAATGAACCTCTTTCCGCCGATCAACGAAAAATCGACACTGAAGAAATGATCGCTACGAGCAGTACCTGAGTGGTGAACTGCGATCTCGCCGTAATCGGTTGCGGGGTCGACGGCTCCAGTTGCTTACTGCTCGGCCGCGTGATCAGTGGGTTGCCGAACTGAATATAAGTAAAACGCAATCTGCTGGTTTCTATTTGGCTTGGCTCTTGCACCAACTATCTGTTGTGGGCATATAGCAGGCTTTCCGCCGTCATGGCAAAAAAGAAGGAGCCCATCGTGGTTGATTACATTGGTATTGAAAGTATTCAGAAAATTGTGGCCAGATCGGGCCCAGCCGCCTTCATCGAGGGCCTTGCGTACGAGATCGAGTCCGATTACCGCCGCTGGAAAGAGTTTGACAAGTCAGCGCGTCACGCAATTCACTCGCCCGTCGGTGTGATCGAGTTAATGCCGACCAGCGACGGGCGAATGTACTCCTTCAAATACGTTAACGGCCACCCCAAAAACACCGAAGTCGGCTTGCTGACCGTGACAGCTTTTGGCGTGCTCGCTGACGTGGATACCGGCTACCCGTTGCTGCTGTCAGAGCTGACAATTACCACCGCACTGCGCACCGCCGCTATGTCAGCGTTGGCCGCCAAGTGGATGGCCAGACCCGACAGTCGCGTGATGGCGTTGATTGGTAATGGGGCGCAAAGCGAGTTCCAGGCGATTGGTTTTCACCGTATGGTCGGAATTCGCGAAGTTCGTTTGTTTGACATTGACGTCAAGGCCAGCGAGAAGCTGGCCCGTAACCTTGCCGGCATGAGCCTGGAAGGCCTGAAGGTGGTGATCTGCAACTCGGCGCTTGAGGCCGTAAAAGGCGCCGACATTGTGACCACGGTCACCGCCGACAAACGCAATGCCATCATCCTGACGCCCGAAATGATTGAGCCCGGTATGCACATTAATGCCGTTGGGGGTGACTGCCCTGGCAAGACCGAGCTGCACGCTGATATTTTGCTCAGAAGCGATGCGCGTGTGATCGTTGAATACGAGCCTCAGTCGCGTATTGAAGGTGAAATCCAGCAACTGTCCGAAGATTTCAAGGTAAACGAATTTGCAGATGTGTTGAACGGCACGGCAATTGCACGCACCACGCCGCTCGAGGTCACGATTTTTGACTCGGTAGGTTTCGCACTTGAAGATTACTCAGCCCTTTGCTACCTGCAAAAACTACAGCTTGACGCTAAAGGCCGGCTGCAAATTGACTTGATCCCACACCTTGACAACCCGAAAGACCTCTTTGGTTTGCTGGCTGCAGGCGGTAGCAAGCGAATGGTTAAAACCCCGCAAGATACGGTCACCGGAATACCTCTCGAAATGGCGAGGTGATGAAATCTGCACCCCGCCTTCCCCGCGAAGTACAGCTGTGCATGGAAATGATTGCCGGCACATTGTCAATCCATTGAAATATTGCTAGAAGGTGGACATGGACTCACGACTTGATGACCTCGATCGTCATCTACTGAGCTTGCTGCAAGCCAATGCCAGAGAACCGGCGGCCAACTTGGCGCGCAAGTTGAAGGTCGCCAGAACCACGGTTGTCGCACGAATTGGGCGATTGGAGCGCACGGGCATTGTTTCGGGGTATGGCGTTCGTCTCGGACGACAGCTCGAACAAGCCGCAGTGCGAGCATTCTGCGGCCTCAGTGTCAATGCCAAAGGTGCGTCTGTGGTGATGAAGGCGCTGGAGCGTCGGCCCGAGGTGGAGGAGGTTTGGGCAGTCAGCGGCCAGATCGACTACATGGTCCTCCTGCGATGCGACACGCCTGAAAAATTGGACATGATTCTTGATCAGTTAGGACAGATCGACGGCGTCAATCACACACAAACCTCGATGGTGCTTAGCCGAAAAATCGATCGCCGTAGCACAGTCTCGAACAGTGATTAGCCATTCTTACCGAAATGGCCCTAACTTCTGACAGTTTCCTTGGAAGTCACTACTGCTGTCCCCGCATTTCTATTTCATACACTTTTACCAAGCTTGAACATGGCCGAGCTTCGAAGGGCACGTGGAGCAATCGAGGTACCAGCCAAGAAAGCGCAACCATTTCACCTCGACGACCTGCGTAGACATCAACGTGACGAATACCTTCGTTAATCTGACGAAGTGAGCCGTTCTTTCAGCGATCTGCTCTCTACCATCTGCCAGCACTCACTTCTATAGTTCTTCCAGCGGGCAATTGTGCTCACAGGAGAAATCAAATGACGAAGTTGAAGTTCAAAAATGTTCTAGTTCTTGGTGCTGGCAAGGTCGGCAGCACCGTGGCGGACATGGTCGCGGAGTACCATGGCTTGCCGGTCACCCTTGCGGATCTGAAACCAGGTCGCGGCGATGAGAGCGATGCGCTGGTCCGCAGAGTCTCTCTCAATGTGGAGAGTGCGGAAGATTTGAATGTGGCGCTCTCCGCACATTCGGTTGTCATTAACGCTCTTCCGTTCTACCTCGCTGAGCGCGTTGCGACCCAAGCTGCGAAATGCGGTGTCCACTATTTCGACCTCACCGAGGACGTGGCCGCGACGAAGGCCATCCGGGACATTTCGACGACGGCTACCTCGGTTCTTATGCCACAGAGTGGGCTCGCACCAGGCGTGATTGGCATGCTTGGCGGCTATCTGGCGGGTCGGTTCCACGAGCTGTACGACCTGCGCCTTCGCGTGGGTGCGCTCACTCGCAATGCAACGAACAGCCTTCGGTACAACTTCACGTGGAGCATTGATGGCGTTATTAACGAATACTGCAACCCATGCGATGCTATCGTCAACGGTCAACTCTTGTCGGTTCAGCCGATGGAGGGGCACGAAACCTTTACGCTAGACGCAGAAGCCTTTGAGGCCTTCAACACATCGGGCGGCTTGGGTACCCTGTGCGAGACCCTGAAGGGGAAGGTTCGCAATCTCGACTACAAGACTATTCGTTATCCAGGCCACCGCGACGCGATGGATTTTCTTCTGCACGATTTGCGCCTGATCGAGCGCCGCGACCTGCTGCGTCAAGTGCTTGAGCATGCAGTTCCACACAGTCGTGAAGACGTTGTGATCCTGTTTGCGTCCGCATCGGGCCTTCGAGACGGCAGGTTCGAACAGGAGACGCGTGTGGGCCGCGTGTTTGGTGCTCCCTTGCGCGGCAAAGACCGTACGGCTATTGAACTCACAACTGCTGCCGGCGTGGTCGGCGTATTCGAGTTGCTGCAGCAGGGCAAGCTTCCGCTTGCTGGCTTCGTCGGCCAGGAGCAGGCACCTCTTGAAGAGTTTCTCTCTACCAAGGTGGGGCACTACTACAAGGGCCTTGGCGTAAAGTCTTCCGCAAATGAATCGAAGAACGAGATTGTGCATACTTAATACGCCCCCAACGACTGGCATGTGGGCCAGACCGGCAAGATCGCGGCGCCTCAGCTTTACATCGCGGCCGGCATTTCCGGCGCGATCCAACACCTGGCCGGCATGAAGGACAGGAGGGTCATCGTGGCGATCAACAAGGACCCCGAAGCGCCGATTTTCAGTGTGGCCGACTACGGCCTGGACGCCGACCTGTTCACGGCCGTGCCTGAGTAGCGGCGCGAACTTAACGCGACAGCTATAGAAAGGCGGTAGGGCCGCGCCGTTGTCACCGGCCCTTTGGATGATTTATGCAGGCGCTAACTAAGTTACCTCGGACGAGAGCTGCCCGTGGCCAAGCTATAGCCGCCTACTTACGGGAATGGGGTGTTTTGGTAAGTAGGAAAACCAAGCACTGCACACAGGGCAGTTGTTGCGTTGTTGATGTTGGGCCAAAGGGGTAGGGCGCTGGCAATGTATAGCAGGCGCATGCGCTGCCACACAGCCTTGGCCAGAAGCGGCCGTCTGTGCTGCATCGGATGACCGTGAGCTTCAGACTGAAAGTTGACTGTTGATTCTGAGCCGCAGATTGGACTTGCACCCATACCTCGAAGGGTAAAAAGAATCGGTCAATGGGTATTCACACCCTGAGGGGGAACTGATTGAGATCGAGTCATAGAGGCTACATACTCCCGTACCCAAAGCGGCCGTCGCGATCATCCGCGTCATGGCCGCTTTCCATTCAGCACTAAGGGGATGAGGCGACATCCAACGCCCGGACCGAGAAGAGGTTCTGCGCCATGAAGTCCACGAAGACCCTGAGCTTCGGTGACAGATAGCGGCTCGACGGCCACAGCATCCGGAACGTGCCCGAGTGATGGGTGTAGGGGTTGAGCACGGCCACGAGAATTCCCTCCTCGAGCTGACGGCGGATAGCGAAGTCCGGTAGGCAGGCGATGCCGAACCCCTGCTCGGCCATGCAGATCAGCGGTTCAATCGTGTTCGCCACCGCCGTCGTCGGCAGATCGATCTCGATGTCCTTGCGCCCGCGGCGTAGCGGCCATCGTTCAAGCTTGCCGCTGGTCGCGTAGCGATGGTGCAGACAGGCGTGAGACTTGAGATCATCCGGTTTCTGCGGAATACCCCTCAGCGCGAAATAGTCGGCCGCGCCAACGAGCTTGAGCCGAAATGCGCCCAATGTGCGAGTCATCAGTCGTGAGTCGCTGACTTCGCCCGCGCGCACCACGGCATCGAAGCCTTCATCGATCACATCGACGAGCCGGTCAGTGAAATCGAGATCGAGCTCGATCTCGGGATAGGCCCGCATGAACGCGCTCAACGCCGGCATCATCAGCATGCCGGCCAAGGGCAGGCTGACGCGCAGCTTGCCGCGCGGCGCGCCCTGCGTCTGCGCGAGTTCCAGCTCGGCTGCCTCGATCTCGCAGAAGATGCGCCGGCAGCGTTCGAGGAAGCATGTGCCCTCTGGCGTCAGCGTGATTGTGCGCGTCGAGCGGTGGAAAAGCCGCACGCCCAGCCGCTCCTCTAGCCGCGCGACCGCCTTGCCGATCGCTGAGGACGACACACCCAACTGCCGTCCTGCGACCGTGAAGCTGCGAGCTTCTGCGGCCCGAGCGAAGGCATTAAGCGAGCTGAGACTGTCCATTTTGCACCTCTATTTCGGATAAAAATGTCCTATATTTTTTGGACTGTAACCGAATTATCCATAGTAATAAACTCTCGGCGAACATCGCGGAACTCTGCCCATCAAGGCTTCATGTGGCCGACGAACGCATCCGGCGATTCGTGACTTGGGTTTCAAGTTGGTGTCTCGCCAGAGTCTGCATTCTTTGCACGGATGTGCATCGGTAAGACAGTCAGAGCCATGAATGTCTTTCACGAATACACTGAGTTGACCCGTGCCCAAACATACTTTGGCTCGGGCGCGCGGCATGAGGTTCGCTTGTGAAGTGAGCAAAGACGTGGAGGAGCGCCCAGGCATACGCAGGCACGCGAATTGTCTGGCACAGAAAGTGCAATTAGGTTATCGCCCTCGCACCCCGGCGGGAAAGCAGGAAGGATATAGCCGATGACAAGCTCGAACGGTACGACTATGCGTTCCGTCACCAATTTGACGGATTTGACGATTGCTGATTCTGGCAGGCTTCTCGAACGGCGTGAGGTGTCGCCAGTGGAACTTGTCGATGCCGCTCTGGGGCGGATCGAGCAACTCAATCCCTCGCTTCACGCATTCATTACCGTGACGGCAGTCGTCGCACGAGCCCAAGCACGCGATTCCGAGACCCGGATCGCAAAGGGCGGGTATCGAGGTGGCTTGGATGGGATACCTTTCGCACTCAAGGACAATATCGATACAGCCGGAGTCCGATCGACATCGCATTCCAAACTGCTGTTCGACAACGTACCCCGCGAGGATGCTGCCGTCGCTGCCAAGCTAAAGAAGGCTGGTGGCATTCTCATCGGAAAGACTGCGATGTTCGAGTTCGCGCACGGCGGGCCATCATGGGATTTGCCGTGGCCGCTTGCGGTCAACCCGTGGAGTGCAAAGCATTTGCCAGGCGGTTCGTCGTCAGGCTCGGGTTCAGCAGTTGCCGGCCGTCTTGTGTCCGCGGCCATGGGAACCGACACCGGCGGATCGGTGCGTTGGCCCGCTGCCGTTTGCGGAATTGCCGGATTGAAGCCAACATACGGGCGTATTAGCCGCCGGGGCGTGCACCCTAATTCCTTCTCGCTCGATCATTGCGGACCGATGGCGCGCACCGTCGAAGATTGTGCCATTGTGCTGGGGGCGGCAGCTGGCTACGATCCGCTTGATCCAGGGAGCATCGATGAGCTGGTTCCCGATTATCGGGCGGCTCTTACGGGTTCAATCAAGGGGCTGCGCATTGGTCTTGTCCGACACTGGTACGCGAAAGATGCCGCGCCCGAAGTCGTCAGCGCGGTAGATGCTGCGATCAAGCAACTCACTGCCCTTGGGGCCATCGTCGAGGAAATCGACCTTGCCCCCCTCATCGACTATGTCGACTGCAAGACCATCATCTCGATCAGCGAGATCTATGCCATCCATGAAAAAGACCTGAAGGCCCGGCCGCAGGACTTTGGCCAGCTGTTGCGCACCCGCGTGATCGCTGGTGGCCTCATGCGGGCCGAGGACTATGTGCAATCCATGCGCTGGCGCACGGAACTGACAACCAAGATGCTCGCGCACTTCAAGCGCTTTGACGTTCTTGCAACCGCTGGCTGGCTCAATCCTGCTGAGCCGAACGACCCTCAAGGCGCCGACTTCTTTAAGAAGCGGCAACTCGTGACAATGCCCTTCAGCCTGTCCGGCATTCCGGCGTTGTCCGTGCCGTGTGGGTTTTCGGCCGATGGTTTGCCGCTGTCACTGCAGATCGGCGGCAAGCCCTTCGACGAAGCCACTGTGCTGCGCGTCGGCGATGCCTATCAGCGCAGCACGGAATGGCACCAGCGCAAACCGCCACTGGTTTGAACAATCGCAACTTATTCGGAGACTGCACTATGAAAAAAGAGCCCGCGACGCGCGAAGAAATCGCCGTGCTTGCCAGGGCTGCTGGCCTCGACTTGCCGGCTGAGTATTTTGACGAGCTGGTGGAAGCTTATCTGAATATCGAACCGATGCTGCTGCGTGTGCGCCGCAGCCGTGACCGAGCAGACGAGCCGGCTCATGTCTACGATCCTCGCAAATTCATGCCGCGCGAGGTTTGAACTGTGGGCGGCGAGGCGGTCGAACGGTATAGGCTAAGGACAATGTGAAAGAGCGGCGTGGGTGGGGGCAACGAGGATCATGACTTTCATTAGGAGAACGAGGATGATATCTACATTAATCGTGCGGTTTGCCGCAGTCGTCGCACTTGGTGCGGCTGCTGTCGCGACTCCCGCATTCGCGGAGAAA
>NZ_JBFUJO010000016.1:0-133595 GCF_056401355.1 Polaromonas sp. P4_F4
CAACTCCGGACTCGTCAGAACGTTGAAGAATTCCACCGCCTGGGTCGATCTCGCCCGGCGTCCAATGCTGCTGCAACGTTGATGCAAGACGCTTTGGGCATTACGATCCATGGTGGCTGGCCTTTGGGAAGATGGTTTGGGTGCTTCGTAAACAACCATCCTATCGACCCTTTGGTCAGCCATCTCCCTTTGCTTTCAAGCACTTACGCACGTCGCCGAAGGCCAACCTGCCAAAGTAAGTGCCATTCACGCTAAGGGTGGTGTTCGCAGGGGCAAGCCAGGGTGGACCACCAAATCGCCACCGCGGCCATGATCCAGTGGCCGGGCGGCGGCCGGCCGGGTTTCGATGCGACGGGCTGCGGCACATAAAACCGGTTTTATAGGGGGCATACCGGATGCTCCGGCAGACCTGCACGCTTACACTGAAGCGATGCTGATTTCACCCATCACCAGCCCCACTCTCGGGGACACAACCGCCGCTTCCAGCACACCAGCCGTGAAGCAGTTTCGCCAATCACTGCTTTGGCCCTTGCGTCTTATAGCGGCGGCAGACGCAAAGCGCCTGCACCACGGCCCCTGGGAGGTTCTTCGGGAGCTCGGAGATGCCACACCCTGGCGCGAAGAATTTGACGAGTACACCGGCGATCGGGAAGGTTTTCATGAGCGCCACTACAGCGAATTTGTGAGCTTTTTGCCCTATGTGCAGCGTTTTCTGTACGGCGAAGGCCGCTCGCGAAACCAGGGCAGCAAAGCGCCCGGCAGCGATGGCGATTCGCCCATGCGGGTCTTCCGGCGCCGCGACATTGCCGCGGTACGCGTGGTTGCGCAGCCCGGTGATGCGCCCGTCACGCTCGCCGTGGAGCATTGCAACCTCCATTTTTTCTTTGATATCGACGTGGTGCTGCTCAACCTTGAGATTTGCGCCAACGACCTGAGCCTGGCGCAGGCCCAGGAGCTGCTTTACCGCTTTGGCCGCGCCTACCCCGCTGGCTGGGATGCCGACGGTGCTGCGCAGCACTGCATGGCCAGCGTGGAGTGGCTGGCCGCCGACGGCACCGTGCTCGCCAGTTCCGACGCGCAGCAACGCGAAACATTCCTGTCGCATGTCGCCCAGCACCGGGCGCCGCGCATCGCCGCCCACTGGGCCTATCTGATGCAGCCCTTGGTGAGCGACCATTCGGAGACGCCCGGTGCCCTGCGCTACCGCCAGATTGAGTACCACCGGATGCCGGTGATGGCTTACCTGTCGCTCGACGACCCGCGCCGCCTCACGCGCACCGACTTCATCCGGCTTGGGCTGGTCACTGGCGCGGGCGCGACCGACGGAAATCTGCCTTACGCCGCACAACACCTGGCTGATTTTGAACAGCGCTACTGCTACGACCGCTTCTGGGGCGATACCGGCGCGGCACCCAACACGCGCTACCTGTGCAACGGCCACGCCCTGATTGTGGTGGGCGACGCACACTCAGCCTTCTTTTGCTGCGGCGACCGCGGCGTGCTGGCGCAGTTTCGGCACCAGCACTTCCTGCTGTTCCTGATTGCGCACTTTCAAAAAGCCGCCTTGCTGATGTTTTCCGACCAGCTGGTCGAAGCACTCAAGCGGCTGGACATCCATAACACGCCCAGCGTCAAGGACTTCAAGCGCGCCATTCGCGCCAGTTTTGAGCGCTTTCTGCGCTTCACTCACCGCTACTGGTTTCACGAGATTTCAGAGCAAGCCCAGGTACGCGCACTGTCACACCTGTGCACCACCCACCTGGGGCTTGACCCGCTCTACAACGAGGTCAAAGAGCGCATTGCCGACATGAACACCTACCTGGACGCCGACAGCCTGCGTCGACAGGCCAGCACGGTAGTGCGGCTGACCGTGGTCACGCTGTTCGGTTTGATAGGCACCATCACGACCGGCTTTCTGGGCATGAACCTGCTGGCCGAGGCGGACGCACCGCTGTGGCGCAAGGCCATCTGGTTTGGCGTGGTGTTTGTCGCCACCACCACGCTGACGCTGTACACCATGGTCAAGTCAAAACAGCTGTCCGACTTTATCGACGCACTGTCGAATGACCGCCTCAGCGTGCGCGGCAAGCTCGCTGCGCTGGCGCGGGTGTGGCGGTCGGGGACGGATTGAATTTCAGGTAACTACACCCCATCGGCAAGGCCAGACGGCGCCCGCTGGTGCAGCGCCCCGAGGAAAAACCGCGCCGCCTCGCTGAGTGGCCTGTCCTTGCGGGTGATGGAGCCGAACGACTCCATCTTGTGCCGGATCTCGCAAGGCAGGACCTTGAGCAGGCCGTGTTGGGCATAGGTGTCGGCAATCGACCGCGGCATGACGGCAATCATGTCCGTCTTGTCGATCAGGTCGGTCGTGGTCAGGATGGAAGCGGTTTCAATCAGGCTTCGGGGCGCCGGCATCTGCAGCATGCGAAACTCCTGGTCCAGCACCTCACGCATCGGGCTGCCGGTAGGCTGCAATATCCAGGGGTAGTTCAGCAGGCTGGCGAACTTCACCGATTTTTTGTGGCCCAGCGGGTGGTGCGCCCCCACCACCACCGACAGCGCTTCGTTATCCAGCGACGCAAAACTGTAGTCCTGCCAGTGTTCATCACGCATACGGCCAATCGCCACGTCCAGCGCGCCTTCGCGCAACAACTCCAGCAGTCGGTCGCTGGTGTCCATGGTGATGCCGACCGACAACAGTGGGTAGGCCTTCTTGAGCGCAATGATGGCGTTCGTCAGCAAGGTGGGTGACGGCGCCATGATGGTACCGATTGAGAGCCGCCCCGAAGAGCCCAGCTGCAACTCTGCCAGTTCGCGCGTCATCGATTCCATCGAGCCCCGCATGCCGCGAAAGTAGCCCAGTACGCTGGTGCCCGCTGCGGTGAGCTTCTGCCCGCGCCCGACCCGTTCAAACAGGCGCTGACCCAGAGCCGACTCCAGCTCCTGGATCATTTTGGTGGCCGCTGGCTGCGTCATGCCCAGCTCAGCCGAAGCCTTGCGCAGGGTGCCGTGCTCGCCCACCGCCAGGATGAGGGCCACCTGGCGCATGCGCAGGCGGTTAAGAAGCTGGGGAATGGGTGCAGGATGGGACATGAAAGCAGTGCAAAAAAAAGATGGTGACCTTGAGCGCCTTGAGGGCCTCGATGGGTATTTTTAAATGATAACTACAAATTATCAAATAATCATCAATTTTCAATTTACGTTAACTGTCTGGGTCTCTACCATCAGCGCATTCGTTCATAACAAAAATCTGGAGACATCTGATGATGAAACCCTCGCAACTATCGAGAATATTTCCCGCCGTTGTGCTGGCCGCCTGCGCGCTGAGCGGCCAAACCCAGGCTTTTGCCCAGGAGTGGCCGACCAAGCCCGTCCGCATTCTGGTGGGCTCGGCCCCCGGTGGCGGAACCGACGCCATGGCCCGTGCTGTGGCGGACCGGTTGGGCCCGCTGCTCAAGCAACCCGTGGTGGTGGAAAACCGCCCGGGTGTGTCCAACACACTGGCCGCCGACGTCACCGCCAAGGCCACTGACGGCCACACCATGGTGATGGGTGTTTCCACCGCTCACGCGATTGCGCCCCACCTGCTCAAGCTCGGCTACGACAACAACAAGGACCTGGTGTCGGTGGTGTTTGTCGGCGCGGTGCCCAATGTACTGGTGGTCAACAACGCCCTGCCTGCGGATTCGGTCCAGTCGCTCGTCAAGCTGGCCAAGAGCCAGCCCGGCAAGCTCAATTACGCCACCAGCGGCGCCGGCAGCACGCAGCACATCGCGGCCGAGCTGTTCAAGGACCAGGCGGGCGTCTTCATCACGCACATTCCTTACCGCGGCAGCGGCCCGGCGCTGGTCGACCTGGTCGGTGGCCAAGTGCAGCTGAGCTTTGACACCATGCCCTCGGTGATCGGGCAGATCAAGAATGGCCGCATCCGGGCCCTGGCCGTGGCGGCTTCCCGCCGCAACCCGCAGCTTCCCGATGTGCCCACCATGGCCGAAGCCGGTCTCAAGGGCGTGGAAATGAGCGCCTGGTACGGCATCTACATGCCGGCCTCCACACCCAAAGCCGTGCAGGAGCGCGTTTACACCGAAGTTACCAAGGTACTGGCCATGCCTGAGACGCAGACCCGCCTGGGCGCCATCGGCGCGGACCTGACGCCCATGACGCAGGCGCAGTTCGCACAGTTTCACACGGCTGAAAACAAACGATACGGCGACCTGATCGCCAAAAAGAACATCAGACTGGATTGACCTCATGAGCCAACACACCACACCGGCAACCACACCGGTCATTGCCCTGACACTGGGCGATGCTGCAGGCATCGGCCCCGAGCTGATTGCGCGGTTGCTGAGCCAGCCCGGCATCACCGCCAACGCCAATATCGTGCTGATCGGCGACCCCTGGGTCTGGCAGGACGGCCAGGCCATTGCCGGGCAGCCCGTGGCCACGCAAGCCGTTGCCAGCCTCGCCGAGGTGCGCAAGCGCCCCGACCAGCGCCTGCCGGCCTTCCTCGCCGTCGACACCATTCGTCCGGAGCAGGTACAGCGCAGCCAGGCGCAGGCCGCGTGCGGCGCCGCGGTGCTGCGGGTGCTCAACCTGTGCATGGACGGCGCCAAGCGCGGCGAGGTCGACGCCATTTGCTTTGCCCCGCTGAACAAGCAGGCGATGAAGCTGGGCGGCCTGAAGCACGAGGACGAACTGCACCACTTTGCCGAATACCTGGGCGTGACCGGCTACTTCTGCGAATTCAACACCCTCGGCGACTTGTGGACCTCGCGCGTGTCCTCGCACATTCCGCTGAAAGACGCGGCGTCCATGCTCAGCAAAGAGCGCATCGTGGATGCCGCCCGCCTGATTTACCGGTCACTGCAGGCCAGCGGCACCGCCAGCCCCACAGTGGCGATCGCGGCCTTCAACCCGCATGGCGGGGATGGCGGTATGTGCGGACGCGAAGAGATCGACATCATCGAGCCGGCCGTGCGCGAGTTGCGCGCCAGCGGCTTTCCGGTCGATGGCCCCTTCCCTGCAGACACCATCTTTCTCAAGGCGCGCGATGGTCAGTACCAGGCCATCGTCACCATGTACCACGACCAGGGGCAGATCGCCATCAAGCTCATGGGCTTCAGCAAGGGCGTGACGGTGCAAGGCGGCTTGCCGGTGCCCATCACCACGCCGGCCCACGGCACGGCTTACGACATTGCGGGCCAGGGCGTGGCCGATGTGAATGCCATGCTCAACGCTTTTCAGATCGCGCAGCGCATGGGAGGACGACTGACGGCGCCTCCCCAAGGGAAGTAATCCGGCTCACCCCTCCCCAACCCTCCCCCCCCCCGGGAGAGGGCTCGAAAGATTCACCTCACAGGAAACCAGCATGAAAATCAAATCAGTTCGCGCACGTGTGTTTGAGTGGAAAGGCAAAACCGTTCCGCCCCAGGGTAATTTCTGTTCCAACGCCATGGACCTGCTCTACTCCAACAAGGAGACCATGAGCACCTTCCGCTTCCATTCCTGGACGGTGGTTGAAATCGAAACCGACGACGGCATCATCGGCCTGGGCAACGTGGCACTGGCGCCCGCCATCGCCAAAGCCATCATTGACCAGTACCTCACACCGCTGGTGCTGGGCCAGGACCCTTGGGACTACGAGTACCTGTGGCAGCGCATGTACCGTGCCACGCACGCCTGGGGCCGCAAGGGCGTGACCATGGCCGCCATCTCGGCAATCGACCTGGCTATCTGGGACATCCTGGGCAAGTCGGTGAACAAGCCGGTGTTCAAGCTGCTGGGCGGCCGGACCAAGGAAAAAATCCCCTGCTACTACTCCAAGCTCTATCGCACCGACCTCAAAGCCATGCAGGACGAAGCGCAGAAATACCTGGACCAGGGTTTCACCATGTTCAAGTCGCGCTTCGGTTACGGCCCTGCCCACGGCACCAAGGGTGTGGCGGAAAACCTGAAGGCAGTCGAAGCGATCCGTGAAGTGATCGGCTACGACAACGACCTGATGCTCGAATGCTACATGGGCTGGAACCTGGAGTACGCCAAGCGCATGCTGCCCAAGCTGGAGAAATTCCAGCCGCGCTGGGTCGAGGAACCGGTGATCGCCGACGACATTGACGGCTACGCCGAACTGAACCAGCTCACCAGCATCCCGATTTCGGGTGGCGAGCATGAGTTTTCCCTCTACGGCTTCAAGCAGCTGCTCGACAAAAAAGCGGTGTCGGTGGTGCAGTACGACACCAACCGTGTCGGCGGCATCACGGCTGCCCACAAGATCAATGCGCTGTGTGAGGCCTACAGCGTGCCGGTGATTCCGCACGCCGGCCAGATGCACAACTACCACCTGACCATGAGCACGCTGGCCTCGCCCATGAGCGAGTACTTTCCGATGTTTGACGTCGAAGTGGGCAACGAACTGTTTTATTACATCTTTGACGGCGAGCCGGTGGCGGAAAACGGCTTCCTGCAACTCGACGACAACAAGCCCGGCCTGGGCCTGACGCTCAAGACCGAGTTCCTCAAAGACTTCAACATCATCGAGTGAGCACCATGGCAGCCAGGTTCAAGGGCGTATTTCCGGTGGTGCCCACCACCTTCAACGATGCGGGCGAGCTGGACCTCGAAAGCCAGAAGCGCTGCATCGACTTCATGATTGACGCGGGCTCGAACGGCCTGTGCATTCTGGCGAATTTTTCCGAGCAGTTTTTGCTGTCGGATGACGAGCGCGAAACGCTCACGCAAACCATTCTCAAGCACGTCGCGGGCCGGGTGCCGGTGGTTGTGACCACCACGCACTTTGGCACGCGGGTATGCGCCGAACGCAGCCGCCGCGCACAGGATGCCGGCGCCGCCATGGTGATGGTCATGCCGCCCTACCACGGTGCCACCCTGCGGGCGAGTGAGGAGAAGATTTACGAGTTCTACGCAGCGCTGTCAGACGCCATCAACATCCCGATCATGATCCAGGATGCCCCCATGAGCGGCACGCCGCTGTCTCCAGCGTTCCTGGCGCGCATGGCCAAAGAGATCAAGCAGGTGTCGTACTTCAAGATTGAAACAGCCGGTGCCGCCTCCAAACTGCGCGAGCTCATTCGCCTGGGCGGCGACGCCATCGAAGGCCCGTGGGACGGCGAAGAAGCCATCACCCTGCTGCCCGACCTGGACGCCGGCGCCACAGGCGCCATGACCGGCGGCGGCTACCCCGACGGCATACGCCGCATCGTGGACGCCTATGCGGCGGGACGGCGCGAAGAAGCCGTGGCCGAGTACACGCGCTGGCTGCCGCTGATCAATTACGAAAACCGCCAGGGCGGCATTCTGACGGCCAAGGCGCTGATGAAGGCCGGTGGCGTCATTTCCTGCGAAGCCCCGCGCCACCCCTTTCCCGCGATGCATCCCGAAGTCCGCAAAGGCCTGATCGAAACCGCCCAGAGGCTGGACCCCATGGTCTTGCGCTGGGGCAAATAGTTTCTTGGCCGGCCCTTAAAAATTCTGAATCTGGAGACAAACCATGAAAACCCGTTCCTTTCTCAAACTCGCTCTTTCTGTCGCTGTGCTTGCCTCAGCCCTGGGCGCCAACGCGCAAACCACCAAAATCCGCTTTGCCCATGCCGGGCCGGAAACCGCGTCGCAGCATCTGGCCGCGCTGGAGTTTGCCAAACTCGTCAAAGAGCGCAGCAAGGGGCAATTGGAGGTTCAGGTCTACCCCGGTAGCCAACTGGGTAATGACTCGACCGTTTTGGGCGCGGTGCGCGGCGGCACCATCGACATGATGATGGCAGGCAGCGGCAATTTCTCAGGCATGGCCTCGCATTTTGAAGTGCTGGACATTCCCTTTTTGTTCCGTAGCCCGGCGCATGCCTATGCCACGGTAGACGGTGCAATCGGTCAGGGCCTGATGAAAGAGCTCGAAGGCAACGGTCTGAAGCAACTGGCATTTTGGGAGGTGGGCTTTCGCTCCATCACGACAAAAAATCGGCCCGTCAAGACACCGGCCGATGTCAAGGGTTTGAAGATTCGAACCATGCCCAACCCGATTCACCTGCAAGCCTGGAAGCTGCTTGGCACCAACCCGGTTCCCATGCCTTTGGGCGAGTTGTACCAGGCGCTCGAATCGGGTGCGGTGGATGCACAGGAACACCCGGTTGACATCACCTACGCGGCCAAATTTTACGAAGTGCAAAAGCATCTCACCATGACCAGGCACGCCTTTACCGCAATGCCGGTTGTGTTCAGCAAAACAAAGTTTGACGCACTCAACCCGGAACTGCAAAAGGTGTTGTTGTCATCGGCCGCCGATGCAAAAGTTTTCCAACGCACCATGAACCAGAAAAACGAGGCAGGAATCATTGCCGATCTGCGCAAGAACGGCATGAACGTGATCGAGACCTTTGACCCGACCCCCTTCAAAGCCGTGGTGGGCGAAGAAGTACGGAAAACCTACACCGCCAAAAACGGGCCCGAGCTGCTTGTCGCAGTCGAAGCCGTCAAGTAAGCAGCCACTCGGTAACGCTTTATGGCAGTCAAAATGTTCACCCGCGCCGTGGACTGGTTGCTCATCGTCCTGCTTGGAACGATGGTCGTCCTGATTTTCGGCAACGTGGTTCTGCGCTATGGGTTTAATTCCGGCATCGTATTTTCTGAAGAGGTCTCGCGCTTTGTCTTCATGTGGCTTACCCTGATAGGTGCGCTGGTGGTGATGAAGGACAACGYTCATCTGGGCATGACAAGCCTGATAGACCGCTTGGGCGAAAGAGGGCAGCGCATCTGCCGCTTTTTGGCCGACAGCCTGACATTTACGTGCTGTGCCCTGCTGGCCCACGGCACCTGGAAACAGGTAGTGCTTGGCATGGATAACCGGGCCCCTGTGACCGATGTCCCTCTGGGCCTGATCTACATGAGCCTGCTCATCAGCAGCGCCGGTATGGCGCTGGTCATGACCTGGTCGCTGTGGCGGCAAGCCACGGGGCGAATGCCAAGAGAAGAGCTCGTTTCCCATAGCGGCGACGGCGGCGAATAAGCGCGAAAGACCATCATGACCATTGTGATTTTTTTAACCTCCCTGATGGGAGCCATGACCCTGGGCGTTCCCATTGCGTTCTCCCTGCTGGTGTGCGGCGTCGCCCTGATGGTGCACTTGAACAGTTTTGACACACAAATCCTGGCGCAAAACCTGCTCGAAGGTGCCAATAACTACCCGTTGATGGCTGTTCCGTTCTTCATGCTTGCCGGTGAACTGATGAATGCCGGCGGCCTGTCGCGGCGCATTGTCGACGTGGCCAACGCCCTGGTGGGCCATGTTCGCGGTGGGCTGGGTTACACCGCCATCATTGCGGCGGTCGTCATGGCCAGTATTTCCGGCTCGGCGGTGGCCGATACAGCTGCCTTGGCAGCGCTACTGATACCCATGATGCGCAAGGCGGGCTACAACGTGCCGCGTGCTGCTGGCCTCATTGCCTCGGGCGGCATCATCGCGCCCATCATTCCGCCCTCGATTGGCTTTGTGGTCTTTGGAGTGGCCGCGCAGGTATCCATTACCAAGCTGTTCATGGCCGGCATTGTTCCGGGTGTGATGATGGGCGTGGCGCTCGGGATCACGTGGTGGTTTTGCGCCAAGAAGGAGCCGCTGATCAATGGCGGCGCCTTTAGCCTGGCCAAAGTGGCTAGCGCCATCGTAAGTGGCACCTGGGCGCTGGCATTGCCCATCGTGATCATCGGCGGCATGAAATTTGGTGTGTTCACGCCAACCGAAGCGGCCGTGGTTGCGGTGGTGTATTCCCTCGGGGTTGGCCTGTTTGTCTATGGCGAACTCAAACTGGCAGAGCTGCCCGAACTGATGCTGGCCGCCGCCAAGACCTCCAGCACCATCATGTTTTTGGTGGCTACCGCACTGGTCTCTGCCTGGCTCATCACCATCGCCGACATTCCAGCACAGGCCGTTGCGTTGCTGCAGCCGTTCATGGACAGCCCCAAGCTGCTCATGCTGGTGATGATGCTGCTGGTCATTGTGGTGGGCACCGCGCTGGACTTCATGCCCACCGTCTTGATCCTGACGCCCATTTTGATGCCGGTAGTCAGGCAAGCGGGTATTGACCCGGTCTATTTCGGTGTGATGTTCATCATCAACAACGCGATTGGTTTGCTGACACCCCCCGTAGGAACGGTACTCAATGTGGTGGCAGGTGTCGCAAGGGTCAACCTGGACAAAGTCATCAAGGGCGTCTGGCCTTTCCTGCTGGCGCAAACGGTTTTGCTGTTTCTGTTCGTGTTGTTCCCGCAACTCATCACGGGGCCGGCGGCCTGGTTCCGCTGAACACCCGGTGGGTGCTTCCAACCCCTCCCATCCGCTCCATCCCTTCCACCCCTTCATACCAGGAATCATCATGCGCACCGTCCATCACCTCGCGCTATGCTCACTGCTGGGGTTTTGCAGCCTCACGGTGTCTGCCCAGACCGTCCTGCGCCTCAGTCACGCAGGCTCGCTGAGTTCCAGCCAGCACCTGGCGGCGCTCAGAATGGCCGAAGTCGTGAAGGAAAAGACGCAGGGCGCGCTGCGCATTGACGTTTTCCCCGAAAGCCAGCTAGGCAACGATGCCAAGGCAATTGCCGACACACAAAAGGGCGCACTGGACATGGTGATGGCCGGCAGCCCCAACTTCGTCGCCCTTGCGCCGCGGCTGGTCGAGATCGATCTGCCCTATTCGTTCGACACGCCACAGCGGGCCTACCAGGAGCTGGACTCGAAGTTCTATGGCCAGTCACTGCTCAATGAGCCGCTGGCCAAAGGCATCAAGGGTCTGGCCTTCTGGGAAGTAGGCTTTCGCATCATCACCAGCAACAAGGGGTTTGTGAAAACGCCCGATGACCTGAAGGGGCTCCGGCTGCGTGTGGTGGGCAATCCTGAGCAGCACGAGTTTTTCAAGGCCCTGGGAGCACAGACCGTGGCCATGCCGCTGGGTGAGCTCTACGAGGCCATCCGGGCCGGCAAGCTCGATGCGCAGGACCATCCGCTGCCCATCACCTACAGCTCCAGGCTCTATGAAGTGCAAAAGTACGTCACGATGACGCGGCATGCCTACACGGCCCTGATGGTGGCGATCAACGCGGGCCGCTTCGAGTCGCTGACTGCGGTACAACAGAAAGCGCTGATGGAAGCGGCCGTGGCCGGTCGCAATTTCCAGCGGGAGCTGAATGCAAAGAACGAAAAAACCATTCTGGCCGACCTCAGGCGCCAGGGTGTGAACGTGCTGGAGTCAGTGGACTCCAGGCCGTTCCGCCTGCTGGCTACGAAGCAGAGTGGAAGCTATTTCTCCCGCAGACTCGCCTCATCCGAGTTGGCCCACAGCAAATAAGCAATAAATAGCCAATCAACGAACCTCACGAAAGTTTGCCATGTCATCCCACGAAACCTTGCTCCTGGTGCAGAAATGCGCCCACACCTTCAGCTTCTACGACCTTGCCACCGGCCAGGCTGAAAAACACATTGTGCTGCCCAACTTTCCGCACGAGTTCACGGTAGACCCGGTACGCCGGCGCGCCTATGTGGGTCACTACGGCATCGAGACCGCCAGCCACCTGGGCGACGTGGGCGGGCACTCGGTCTTCGTGATCGATCTTGACAAGCAAGCGCATGTGGCAACGCTGAATATCTGGCCCTTTTACCGCCCGCACGGCCTGACGGTAGATGCCGAAGGCCGCTTGTACGTGATGTCGGAGGCACACAACACGCTGCTGCGCTTCTCCGACCCGGTCAACCGCCATGTGCCCGACCTCGCCGTGCCCTCCGGTGGCTACAAGACCCACTTGTTCGCCTTGACGAAGGACGCGCAAACTGCGTATGCGCTCAACCTGCTGTCGAACACGGTCACCAAAATCAAGCCGAATGACCCGACCTTCACGCCGGTGGCCATGGTGCCGGGCCCGGTGCCCGAGGGCAATGTGCTGTCTGCGGATGAGTCGCTGCTGTATGTGGCCAACCGGGGTGACGACACCATCGTCGCCGTCGACACGGCCAGCATGAAAGTGGTCGCGTCGGGCAAGACACGACGTGATCCGAACCGGGTCTACCGCTTCCGCGGCGCGCAGGGCCAGGACCTGCTGCTCACCACCAATTCGGGCGAGCAGTCGCTGTCCATCTTCGGCACCGATCTGCAAGAGCAGCGTTGCTTTGCCCTGCCCAGCAATCCGCTGGCGCTGTCGTTTCACCCTGTGGAGCGCGCGGTCTACATCTCGTTTCAGGACGAGACGGTGCGCCGCCTCAACCTCGACAGTTTCGAGTTCGAGCAGGAGATCAAGACCTTGCGCGAGCCTGATTCTTCCTACGTGTGGCAACACTGATAGTTCGAGCCCCAGCTTCATAAATACAACAGGAGACAAAGCATGAAGATTCGCCGGACCGCGCTGCGCGCCATCACCACCACCCTCGCTGGCAGCCTGCTGGCCGTGACGCTGGCCCTGCCGCAACTGGCGCAGGCACAGGCAGTCAAACTGCGCTTCAGCCATTCGGGCACCGAAGCCGACTCGCAGCACGCGGCGGCGCTGGAGTTCGCGCGCAAGGTCAAGGAGCGGAGCAACGGCCAGGTGGAAGTGCAGGTCTATCCCAACAGTGCGCTGGGCAATGACACCAGCTCGATCGCCGGGGTACGGGGCGGCACCATTGACATGGCGACCTCGGGCACGCCGTACTACACCGGCATCGTCGGGCGCATGAACGTGCTGGACCTGCCCTACATTTTTGCCAATGCCGAGCACGCCTACAAAGTGCTGGATGGGGCCATCGGCCGTGGACTGCTGGATGAACTCGACGCGCACGGCATGAAGGGCCTGGCGTACTGGGAAGTGGGTTTTCGCAGCCTGACCAATTCGCGCCGCGCGATCAAGAGCCCCGAGGACATCAAGGGCCTGAAGGTGCGCACGACACCCAATCCGGCACACATCAAGGCGTTCCAGATTCTGGGGGCCAGCCCGACGCCCATGCCCTTTTCAGAGGTTTTCCCGGCACTGGAAAGCAAGACGGTGGACGGGCAGGAAAACCCCGTGATCATCGTCAGGGCAGCCAAGCTTTATGAAGCGCAGAAGTACATGTCGCTGACCCGGCATGCCTATACCGCCATGCCGGTGATCATCAACAAGGCCCGCTTTGACAGCCTGACGCCCGCGCAGCAGAAGGTGTTGCTCGACGCCGCACGCGAGGCCGGCACCTTTCAGCGCGAGTTGAACCGCAAGAGCGAGGCCGGTGACATCGCCTACCTGAAATCCCAGGGCATGCAGATCGAGGAAAACATCAATCCGGAACCATTCCGCAAACTGGTGGGCGAACCCATCAAGCAGCTGTTTGCCGAGAAGCACGGCACGCAACTGGTGGACGCGGTGCAAGGCGCCCGCTGACCCGCCCCCTCGAACTCCGCCCCCTTCCTTGCACTTCTGATAAAGCGCGCACCGTGAACGAGCCGACTTCCCGGCAGGATGCCATGCCCATCGTTGATGCACATCATCACCTGTGGGACCTGTCGCGCGGCCACTATCCGTGGCTGCAGGATGCTTACAACCCGCAGGAATTCTTTCTGGGCGGCTACCAGCCTTTGTGCCGCAATTTCCTGCCGGCGGACTACCGGGCAGCCAGCAATGACTGCAATGTGCTCGCTACCGTCCACGTGGAAGCCGAGCGCGACCGCAGCGAACAGGTAGCCGAGACCGCCTGGTTGCACGAGGTGCATGCTGAATACGGCTTCCCCAACGCGGTGGTCGCGCACGCCTGGTTTGACCGGCCCGACACCGAGGAATGTCTTCTTGACCACCTGCGCTACCCTCTGGTGCGCGGCATCCGCAGCAAGCCCGTCACTTCCCGCTCGCCCGCCGACAGCGTGCAAGGCCAGCCCGGCACCATGCAGGACGAAGCCTGGCTGCGCGGCTTCTCGCTGCTGCACAAACACGGTCTGAGCTGGGACCTGCGGGTACCCGCTTGGCATTTGCCCGAGGCGGCGCAGGTGGCACAGATGTTCCCGGATGTACCCATCGTGCTGAACCACCACGGCTTTGCCTGGGACCGCAGCGAGGAAGGACTCAAGCGCTGGCGTGGCTGGATGGAAGTGCTGGCGCGTCAACCCAACGTGCATGTGAAGTTGTCCGAATTCGGGCTGCGCGACAGCGCTTGGGACTGGCAGGACAACGCCCGCATCGTGCGCGACACGCTCGCCATCTTCGGCTGGCAGCGCTGCATGTTTGCCAGCAATTTCCCGGTGGCGGGTTTGCGCATCGGCTACCCGGAACTGGTCAGCGGTGTGCTGCGCATGCTCGATGGCCTCGCGCCCGCGCAGCAGCGGGCCGTGATGTGCGACAACGCGCTGCGCTTTTACCGAATCACCCCAAACACCTGAAGACGATTTATGCGCTACCTATTGTTCTACGACTACGCCCCTGACTACATGGAACGCCGCACCTCATTGCGCGCCGAGCATTTGACGCTGGCCTGGCAAGCCCATGCGCGTGACGAACTGGTTCTGGGCGGTGTACTCGACGGTCCGGTCAAAGGCGCCGCCCTGCTTTTCCAGGGTGACTCGCCCGATGCGGCGCAAGCCTTCGCGGCGGCCGACCCTTATGTCACGCATGGGCTGGTCGTGCGCTGGCACGTGCGTCCCTGGGTCACCGTCGTGGGCGACGGGGCATCAACACCGGTTCGCGTCTAGGCGCATCGAGTCCATAAAAAAAATAACAAAGTTCGCATGTCGACCTGGTACGGCCTGTACGTGACGGGCGGCACGCCCGACGCCACGGTCAGGCAACTGACTGACGAGCTCAAACGCGTGCTGGCATTGCCTGAAGTTAAGGCCCGCATTCGCGAACTGGGCGGCGACATTTTGCCGATGTATGGCGAAACCTTTGCGCGCTTCAATCTTGCAGAGTACGTGTCCTACAAACGCCTCATCACCCAAGCCAAAATCACCGCGGAATAAACCATATGACTCAACACAACAACTTCATCAACGGCGAGTGGCTGGCCGGCAACAGCACCAGTGCCAACCTCAATCCCTCCAACCTGTCCGACGTCATCGGCGAGTACGCGCAGGCCGATGCTGCAGGCCTTGATGCGGCCGTACAGGCGGCGCAAGCGGCCTTCCCCGCCTGGTCCACCTCCGGCATCCAGGCCCGCTCGGATGCACTCGACAGGATCGGCACCGAGATTCTGGCGCGCCGTGAGGAGCTGGGCACCCTGCTCTCGCGCGAAGAAGGCAAAACAAAGCCGGAAGGCATTGGCGAAGCCACCCGCGCCGGCCAGATCTTCAAGTTTTTCGCCGGTGAATGCCTGCGTCTGTCGGGTGAAACCGTTCCGTCGGTGCGTCCCGGCATCGGCGTGGAAATTACCCGCGAGCCCGTCGGTGTGGTCGGCCTGATCACGCCCTGGAATTTCCCGATTGCCATTCCCGCCTGGAAAATCGCGCCCGCGCTGGCCCATGGCAACTGCGTGGTCCTGAAGCCGGCCGACCTGGTGCCGGGCAGCGCGTGGGCCCTGGCCGAGATCATCTCGCGCTCCGGCATCCCGGCGGGTGTCTTCAACCTGGTGATGGGGCCGGGACGCGTGATCGGCGACGCGCTGGTCAACCATCCGGGCATCAACGCCATCAGCTTCACCGGCTCGGTCGGCGTGGGCAGCCGCATTGCCGAGGCCTGTGCGAAGAACCTCAAGAAGGTACAGATCGAGATGGGCGGCAAGAACCCGCAGGTCATCCTGGACGATGCAGACCTCACCCAGGCGGTGGAGCTGAGCGCGCAGAGCGCTTTTTATTCCACCGGCCAGCGCTGCACGGCGTCCAGCCGCCTGATCGTGACGGACGGCATTTACCCGGCCTTTGTCAAAGCCCTGCAGGAACGCATGGCCCGGATCAAGGTGGGCGATGCGCTGACCGCGGGCACCGACATCGGGCCCGTGTCCTCGCAGGCGCAACTCGAGCAGGACCTGAGCTACATCGCGATCGGCAATTCCGAAGGCGCGACGCTGGCGTTCGGCGGAGACCGCGTGCAGTGCCACACCGGTAGCGGCGCAGAGGGCTACTTCATGGCGCCGGCGCTGTTCAGCGAAAGCACGGCCGGCATGCGCATCAACCGCGAAGAGATCTTCGGCCCGGTCGCCAGCATCATCCGCGTCAAGGATTACGAGGCGGCCCTGGCTGCCGCCAACGACACACCATTTGGCCTGTCTGCGGGCATTGCCACCACGTCGCTGAAACACGCCACCCACTTCAAACGGCACAGCCAGGCCGGCATGGTGATGGTCAACCTGCCCACCGCAGGGGTGGACTACCACGTGCCATTCGGTGGACGCAAAGGCAGCAGCTACGGCCCGCGCGAGCAAGGCCGGTACGCGCAGGAATTTTTCACGACGGTGAAGACCGCCTACACACTGGCCTGACGCAGCGCCCGCTCTCGGCGGACTGGTCATCATGCAGGGGGCCTACACCTTTTTTCTGCCCTCAAATTTTAATAACGGAGACACCATGAACATCCCCCTGACACTCGCACTCGCACTCGCTCGCGCGGGTCGCGCCTTGACCCTTGCCCTGCTACCGCTGGCCGCCACTGCAGTGCTGGCCGCCGACTACCCGACCCGGCCGGTCGAACTGGTGGTCGCCGCCTCGGCCGGTGGCGGCACGGACGTGATGGCGCGCGCCTTCGCCGACGCGGCGCGCAAGCACTTCCCGCAACCTATCGTCGTGATCAACAAGCCCGGCGCCGCCAGCGCGATCGGTTTCGGCGATGTCGCCAACGCCAAGCCCGACGGCTACAAGGTCGCCGTGGTCAGCGTCAACCTGGTGATCCTGCCGGCGCTGAACCTCATGAAGCTCACCAGCGACGACTTCATCCCGATCGCGCGCCTGAACTACGATCCCTCGGCGATCACGGTGCGGGCCGATGCTCCCTGGAAAACGATAGAGGAATTCATTGCCGACGCCAAAAAACGGCCGGGCGCAATGCAGGTCGGCAACGGCGGCGTCGGCGACATCTGGCATGTGGCCTCCGCCGCGTTTGAGGACCGGACCGGCACACAGCTCAACCATGTGCCATTCCAGGGCGCGTCGCCGGCCATTCTCAGCCTGCTGGGTGGCCACGTGGACGCCGTCTCCGTCAGCCCCGGCGAGGTGATGTCGCACGTGCAGAGCGGCAAATTGCGCACGCTGGCCGTGATGTCCGAGCAAAGGCTGGGCGGCGTGTTTGCCGATTCGCCGACGCTCAAGGAAAGGAAGATCGACCTCGCCATCGGCGTGTGGCGTGGTCTTGCCGTGCCCAAAAATACGCCGCCAGACGTGGTGGAGGTGTTGAAGAATGCCGCGCGCAGCACGGCGAGCGACGCGGCTTACAAAGAGACGCTGGTCAAGGCCAACCTGGGCGAAGCTTATCTCGATGCCACGCCCTTCAAGGCATCGATCGAGAGCGACCGCGAGTCACTGAAGAAGGTGCTGGCGAAGCTGGTCATCCAGAAGTAAACGCGGAACAAGCGCCTGTCAGGAGCGCACCGTATCAGCCACACGCTCGGCACAGGCTTTGGCCTGCTGAGCGTCGCGCGCTTCGACCATCACGCGCAGCAGCGGTTCGGTGCCACTCGCACGAATCAGCAAGCGGCCTGTGTCGCCCAGTTCGGCTTCCACCGCTTTGGTCTCAAGCGCCAGTTTTTCGCTGGCTTTCCAGTCCTGCCCGGGCTTGAGCCGCACATTGACCAGCGTCTGGGGAAAGAGCACCACATCGCCCAGCAACTGGGCAATGGTTTTCCCGCTGCGCACACAGGCCTGCAATACCTGCAGCGCGCTGATCAGGCCATCGCCGGTGGTGTGTTTGTCCAGCGCCAGCAAATGGCCCGAGCCCTCACCGCCCAGCAGCCAGCCACGCTTTTCGAGTTCCTCCAGCACGTAGCGGTCGCCAACCTTGGCGCGCACAAACTCGACTCCCCTGCTTTTCAGGGCCAGCTCCACGGCCATGTTGGTCATCAGCGTGCCGACCGTGCCCGGCACTTTCTCGCCGCGCGCCAGGCGTTCGCTGACCATCAGGAACAGCACCTCATCGCCGTTGAAAAGCCGTCCTTCGGCGTCCACCATCTGCAGGCGGTCGGCATCGCCATCGAGTGCAATGCCGTAATCGGCCTGGTTGGCCCTGACTGCCGTGATCAGCGCATCAGGATGGGTCGCGCCGACCTCGTGATTGATGTTCAGGCCATCAGGCGCGCAGCCGATGGCGATCACTTCGGCACCCAGTTCATGAAAGACCTTGGGTGCGATGTGATAGGCCGCCCCGTGGGCACCGTCCACCACGATCTTCAGGCCCTTGAGCGTCAGGTCATAGGCAAACGTGCTCTTGCAAAATTCGATGTAACGCCCCGCCGCATCGTCCAGGCGGCGCGCCTTGCCCAGCGTCGCCGAATCTGCCCATACCGGCGGTTCCTCCAGCGTCGCCTCCACGGCCAGTTCCCACTCGTCGCTGAGCTTGGTGCCCTGGGCGCTGAAAAACTTGATGCCGTTGTCGGGGTAGGCATTGTGGCTGGCACTGATGACGACCCCCAGACTGGCACGCTGGGCCCGCGTGAGGTAGGCCACGCCGGGGGTTGGCAGCGGCCCGAGAAGCACCACGTCCACGCCAGCGGAGTTGAAACCGGACTCCAGCGCGCTTTCGAGCATGTAGCCGGAAATCCGGGTGTCCTTGCCAATCAGTACGGTCGGGCGTGATTCCGTTCGGCGGAGCACCCGGCCCACCGCATGTGCCAGCCGCAGCACAAAGTCAGGTGTGATGGGCGGCTGGCCCACCGTGCCGCGAATGCCGTCGGTGCCGAAGTATTTTCTGGTCATGTTTCTTGTCCCTGTGAAGCCTGGTTGTGCAGGAAGTGTGTGCCTATTTTAGGTTTGCAGGCTCGGTCGTTCGCCCAGATTCGCCCAGGAGAAGTGTCAGGCGTTGTTTCGAACGCTTTCCCTCGGGGGAAAAACTCGGCAAGCAGCGGCAAAGTACAGAAACAAACGCAGGCAACTTAACTGCTCGCAGCCGACCATACCTTCAGGGCCTGAACGGTTTCGCGCACATCGTGCACGCGCACCACCCGGGCTCCCCGCTCTACGGCCAGCAAGGCGGCCGCCACGCTGGGCACCAGGCGGTCCTCAATCGCCAGCGGGGCGTCGGCTGGTGAAGTGCTGCTCACCGCCACCAGTGACGATTTGCGAGACCACGCGGCCAGCAGCGGGTAGCCAGCGGCCAGGAACTCCCGCTGGCGTGCCAGCAGCGAAAAATTCTGTGCCACGGTTTTCCCGAACCCCACACCCGCGTCGAGCACGATGCGGGCCCTGTCAACGCCGGCGGATTGCAGCTCGCGCGCAGCATGCTCCAGAAACGACAGCACCTGAGGCACCACATCCCCTTCCATGGGGGCCATCTGCATGGTTTGCGGCTCGCGATGCATGTGCATCAGGCAGACGCCGCAGCTCGGGTGACCGGCCACGACCTGCCTGGCGCCCGGCTGGCGCAGGGCCCAGATGTCGTTGATGATGTCGGCGCCCAAATCCAGCACAGCCTGCATGACCTCGGGTTTGTAGGTATCTACCGAGAGCGGTACGCCGAGAGTGGCCGCGTGGCGAATAACCGGCAACACGCGCGCCAGCTCGTCCTGAAGCGGTACCGGCGACGCGCCGGGGCGGGTTGATTCGCCGCCGATGTCGAGCATGTCGGCACCGTCGCTGATCAACTGCTCGCAATGCGCGAACACCCCGGAAAACCCGCCGCTGCGCGTGAAGTACTTGCCACCGTCGGAAAACGAATCGGGCGTGACATTGACGATGCCCATCACGCGCGGCTGCGACACATCAATTTGAAAACGTGAGGTTTGCCAAATCACGAAGCTGTCTTCCTGAAAATGAGCCGTGAGGCTGTTGTGGTACAAAGCCCGCGACAAAGAAAAAACCGGGGACTGGCCCCGGTTGTCATGACTTGCGGACGGTCTTCAACTGATCGATCAGGCCACCGTGGGCGCTGGATCCGTGCTCACCGCCGGTGTACCGCCGCTGGGACCACCACCGCCGCCCACGGAGGAGTTGCGCGGTGTCCAGTCCTTGGGAGGACGCGGTTCCTTGCCGGCAATAATGTCGTCCAGCTGCTCACCGTCAATGGTTTCCCACTCAAGCAGGGCTTTGGCCATGGCGTGTATCTTGTCCTTGTTGTCTTCGATCAGCTTGCGCGCCTGGGCGTACTGCTGGTCGATGATGCGGCGCACTTCGCCATCAACCTTTTGCAAGGTTGCTTCGCTCATGTTGTTCGTTTTGGTAACCGAACGGCCCAAAAACACTTCGCCTTCGTTCTCGGCATACACCATGGGGCCCAGAGCCTCGGTCATGCCGTAACGCGTCACCATGTCGCGGGCCAGTGCCGTGGCACGTTCAAAGTCGTTGCTCGCGCCAGTGGTCATCTGGTTCATGAAGACTTCTTCGGCAATACGGCCGCCAAACAGCATGCTGATCTGGCTGAGCATGTACTCGCGGTCATAGCTGTAGCGGTCCTGTGCCGGCAGGCTCATGGTCACGCCCAGCGCACGGCCGCGCGGGATGATAGTGACCTTGTGCACCGGATCGCACTTGGGCAGCATCTTGCCAAGCAGCGCGTGGCCGGATTCATGGTAGGCCGTGTTCCTGCGCTCTTCCTCGGGCATCACCATGCTCTTGCGCTCGGGGCCCATGAGGATCTTGTCCTTGGCTTTTTCGAAGTCCTGCATCTCCACGGTGCGGGCATTGCGGCGCGCAGCCATGAGGGCGGCTTCGTTGCAGAGGTTGGCCAGGTCGGCACCGGACATGCCGGGCGTGCCGCGGGCAATCACGCTGGCGTTCACGTCCTGGCCAAGCGGGACCTTGCGCATGTGCACGTTCAGGATCTGCTCGCGGCCGCGAATGTCGGGCAGCGTCACATACACCTGGCGGTCAAAGCGGCCGGGGCGCAGCAGCGCAGCGTCCAGAATGTCGGGGCGGTTGGTGGCAGCCACCACGATCACGCCTACATTGGTTTCAAAGCCATCCATCTCGACCAGCATCTGATTCAGCGTCTGTTCGCGCTCGTCATTGCCACCACCCAGGCCTGCGCCACGCTGGCGACCCACGGCGTCAATTTCGTCGATGAAAATGATGCAGGGGGCGTTTTTCTTGGCATTCTCGAACATGTCGCGCACGCGGGCCGCACCCACGCCGACAAACATTTCGACGAAATCAGAACCGGAAATCGAGAAAAACGGTACTTTGGCTTCGCCGGCAATACCTTTGGCGAGCAGGGTTTTACCGGTCCCCGGAGGGCCCACCAGCAGCAAACCGCGCGGAATACGACCGCCCAATTTCTGGAATTTTTGCGGATCTTTCAGGAAGTCGACAACTTCCTTGACCTCTTCCTTGGCTTCGTCGCAGCCGGCCACGTCGGCAAAGGTCACTGGATTGGTGGACTCATCAAGCATGCGGGCCTTGGACTTGCCGAAGCTGAACGCGCCGCCCTTGCCCCCGCCCTGCATTTGCCGCATGAAATACACCCAGACGCCAATCAGCAGCAGCATCGGGCCCCAGCTGACCAGCAGGGTCATCAGGAGGGAACCTTCTTCGCGGGGTTTGACGTCAAACTTGACGTCATTGGCGATCAGGTCACCCACCAGGCCGCGGTCCAGGTAAGTTGCCGTGGTGCGGACCTTGCGGTCGTCGGTAGTCGTGGCGGAGATCTCGGTGCCGCCCTGACCTTCAGCAATGGTTGCCGTCTTGATGCGCTTGCCCCGCACCTCCTCCAGAAACTCGGAATAACCCAAGTAGTTGGAGCCTGCGCCACCACGTGTATCAAATTGCTTGAAAACGGTGAACAGCACCATGGCGATCACCAGCCAGATTGCAATTTTTGAAAACCACTGATTGTTCAAGGACTACTCCGATGAAAGGGCCGAAAGAACCCAAAGCCGATGAGATGGCACATGCGACCGATTTTAGGCGTTTCAAGGACAAAAACGACAAGAAGCCGGCTTACGTCCCTTGGTTTGAAGCGGTTTTAAGTGACTTTTGGCACTTCCGGCCGGCTTTCAGGCCGGCTCAGGCACTCTCAGACACTGTGTCAGCCCGTTTTTTGAGCCCCTTGCCAACCAAAAAGGTTTCAGAAGAATTGGAACGCGACGCTTTGGGCTTCATGGGCTTGACCACCTTGAAAGTGGCCCTGAACAGCTTGACCAGCTCGTCATAGCCGCTTCCGTGAAACAGTTTGACCACCAGCGTGCCGTCCGGTTTCATCCGGTTCTGGGCAAACTCCACCGCCAGCTCCACCAGGTGGGCAATGCGTGCCGCATCCGCCGACTCAATGCCCGAAAGATTCGGGGCCATGTCCGAAATGACCAGGTCAACCTTGACCTGGCCCTTGTCCGTCGCCAAAGCCTGCTCCAGTTTTTGCAGCACTTCCGGCTCCCGGAAATCGCCCAGAATGAACGTCACGCCCTCGATGGGTTCCATCGGCAGCATGTCCAGGCCAATGATGCGGCCGTTAAGTTCACCCGCAGCAGCCCCGGTGGGCGAAAGCTTGCGCCGCACATACTGGCTCCAGGCGCCGGGCGTGCTGCCCAGGTCCACCACGCAATCACCCGGCCTGATCAGGCCCAGGGTTTCGTCAATTTCCTTGAGTTTGTAGGCCGCACGGGCGCGATAACCCTCTTTTTGGGCAAGTTTGACGTAAGGATCATTGATGTGCTCATGCAACCACGCTTTGTTCACCTTTTTGCCCTTGGCGCTCACCTTTGGGCTGTCCTTGATGTTGTCCTTGGGGCTGTTCTTGGGATTTACTTTCATGCCGGCTATTGTCCTCCTGTGGACTCCACCGATAATTGGCGAATGGCTCAAATTCAACTTACCCCCGCCCAGCGCAAAGAACACCGCGCCGAGGCCCATCATCTCAACGCGGTCGTCATGATCGGCTCCGACGGGCTGACCGCTGCCGTTCAGAAAGAAACTGATGCGGCCCTCAACGCGCACGGGCTCATCAAGGTAAGGGTGCAGTCCGACGACCGCGCCAGCCGCGAAGAAATCTTTCAAACCCTGGCAAACGAGCTCAATGCCGCACCTATCCAGCACATCGGCAAACTGCTGGTGCTGTGGCGGCCCATGCCGCCCAAGGAAAAGAAAATCAACGAAGACCGCATGCCCGGTCCGCGCGATGTGAAAGTGCTGAAGAACAGCTCGCGTTACGGCCAGCGGCCCGAGGTCAAAACCCTGCGCGTGCTCGGCAACCAGCGCCTGACGCCGGGCGGTACCGTCAAACGCGCCAAGCCCAAGCAGCGCAGCATCAAGAAAAGCTCACAGGACTAGCCCGCCGGTCGCCAGCGGTGCGGGTACGCCCCGCGCAGAGGGCGGAAGGCGCGATCGCCGCAATCGCCGCAATAGCGACATTCCTGTTGCACGGATCTGGTGAGCCCCTTAGATTTCAAGTTTTCGCCCACAGTTAGACACCATGACCAACCCCCTTCTCGACTTCTCCGACCTCCCGCTGTTTGACCGTATCCAGCCCGAGCATGTGGGCCCGGCGGTCGACGAACTGCTGGTCAAGGCGGATGCCGCGCTGGAACAGGTGACCGCGCCCGGCTTCCCGGCCTCCTGGAGCGATATCGCCCGTGTGCTGGATGTGGCCACCGAGAACCTGGGCCGGGCATGGGGCGCGGTCAGCCACCTGAACAGCGTGGCCGATACACCCGAGCTGCGCGCCGCCTACAACGCTGCCCTGCCACGCGTGACCGAATTCTGGACACGCCTGGGCGCTGATGAGCGCCTTTACGCCAAATACAAGGCCATTGATCCGGCCGCGCTGAACGCTGAACAGCGCCAGGCCCACAAAAATGCCATTCGCAACTTTGTGCTGTCGGGCGCTGAACTCATCGGCGCCGCCAAGGAGCGCTTTGCCAGGATCCAGGAGCGCCAGGCCGAGTTGAGCCAGAAATTCAGCGAGAACGCGCTGGACGCCACAGACGCCTTCGCTTACTACGCCAGGGCGGATGAAGTGGCCGGCATTCCCGAGGATGTGCTGCAAACGGCGCGCACCCAGGCAGAAGCCGAGGGCAAGCCTGGCTACCGGCTCAGCCTGAAGATGCCGAGCTACCTGCCCGTCATGCAATTTGCCGACAGCAGCGCGCTGCGGGAAACCCTTTACAAGGCCTATACCACCCGCGCCAGCGACCAGGCGCCGGCCGAATTTCGCCAGTTCGACAACAGCGCCGTCATGCGTGAAATTCTGGCGCTGCGCCTTGAAGAGGCCCGGTTGCTGGGCTACCGAAATTTTGGCGAAGTGTCGGTGGTGCCCAAGATGGCCAAATCCCCGGAAGAGGTCATCAGCTTTCTGCGTGACCTGGCCCGGCGCGCCCGCCCCTATGCGGAAAAAGACGTCACTGACCTGCGCGCATTTGCGGCCGAGACGCTGAACCAGCCCGATCCACAGCCATGGGACTACGCCTACATCGGCGAAAAGCTCAAGGAAGCCCGCTACGCCTTCAGCGAGCAGGAAGTCAAACAGTATTTCACCGCCCCCAAGGTGCTGGCGGGCCTGTTCAAGATTGTCGAGACCCTCTTTGAAGTGACCATCCGCAAGGATTCCGCGCCCGTCTGGACACCAGGCGTTGCGTTTTATCGCATTGAGCGCAACGATGAGCTGATAGGTCAGTTCTATCTGGACCAGCCGGCCCGCACCGGCAAGCGCGGGGGGGCCTGGATGGACGATGTGCGCGCACGCTGGTTGCGCCCCGACACCGACAAGCTGCAGACGCCCGTCGCGCATCTGGTCTGCAATTTTGCCGATGGTGTTGGCGGCAAGCCTGCCTTGCTGACCCACGACGATGTGACCACGCTATTTCACGAATTCGGCCACGGCCTGCACCACATGCTCACGCAGGTCAACGAGCGTGACGTCTCCGGCATCAGTGGTGTCGAATGGGACGCGGTCGAACTGCCCAGCCAGTTCATGGAGAACTTCTGCTGGGAGTGGGACGTGCTCAAGCACATGACGTCTCATGTCGAAACGGGTGAACCCCTGCCACGCACGCTGTTTGAAAAAATGCTGGCCGCCAAGAACTTCCAGAGCGGCATGCAGACCCTGCGCCAGGTCGAGTTTTCACTGTTCGACATGCTCTTGCATACCTCGCACAACCCCTCGGATGACCTGATGGACCTGCTCCATGAAGTGCGCAGGGAAGTCGCCGTGATTCCGGCCCCGCCCTACAGCCGTACCGCACACACCTTCAGCCACATTTTCTCCGGTGGTTATGCGGCGGGTTACTACAGCTATAAATGGGCCGAGGTGCTGTCTGCCGACGCTTATGCGGCCTTTGAAGAAACTGCGGCGGCACCGGCTTCATCCGTTGGCGAAGATGTCAGCAAGACAACTGTAACGGTGGAAACCGGCAGAAAATACCGACAAGCCATACTGGAGGCCGGCGGAAGCCGCCCGGCCATGGAGTCGTTCAAAGCCTTCAGGGGCCGGGAGCCGTCCATTGATGCCTTGCTGCGTCATCAAGGCATGGGTTAGAAACGTTATAAGCTCTGGACTGAAAATTTGTACTTGTGACCGACTGGAAAACCATGAGACTCAATGCTGCTAAATCCTTGATGCCCAACGCTCTCCTGGCCCTGGCATTCGCCGCGGGCAGTCTTGTTTCACCGCTGTCGCAAGCCCAGCAGGTGTACCGGATCGTGGGGCCTGACGGCAAAGTGACCTTTTCCGACCAGCCACCGCCCGCCTCCAGCAACGCCAAAGTCAGCGGCGCCAACACCAGTCCGGGTGGAAGCGCCGCTCCGACGGGCCTGCCCTTCGAGTTGAGGCAGGTTGCCACCAAATACCCTGTTACCTTGTACGTCGGCGACAACTGCGGGCCTTGCGGTGCAGGTCGATCCCTGCTGACCAGCCGCGGTATCCCGTTTACCGAAAAAACGGTCAATACGACTGAAGACGGCAAAGCACTTCAGCGTTTGAGCGGCGATACGTCGCTGCCCTTCCTGACGATCGGAAGCCAGCAGCTCAAGGGATTTTCTGATAGCGAATGGACCCAGTTCCTCAACGCTGCCGGCTACCCGGCATCGTCGGTATTGCCTTCAAGTTACCGCCCCCCGGCAGCTACGCCGCTCGTGACCGCTATCACGGCCCCTGCAGCAGCGACTGGTGATAGCGCCACGGCCCGTCCGACTCCCGTCCCACCCACCACCGCTGCCCGCCCCGCGCCGCCACCTTCCAATGAAAACCCGGCCGGCATCAAGTTTTAAGCAGGCTGGCCCGTCACCTCGGGCCAAAAACCGCGGTTAAAACGCCAGGGTCCTGACACCGTCCGACGCCCCCAGCAGGCACACATGAGCCTTCTGGAAGGCAAACACCCCCACCGTCACGACCCCTGGCCACTGGTTGACCTGGGACTCAAACCCCAGGGGGTCGGTGATCTTCAGGCCGGTCACATCCAGAATATGCTGGCCGTTGTCGGTCACCAGCGGCTCCCCGCCCTCCGCTCCACCTTTAGACCGCAAGGTCGCCGTGCCACCCAGCGCAGCAAACTGACGTGCAATGCGCCTGGCAGCCATGGGGATCACCTCCACCGGCAAGGGAAAGCCGCCCAGCGTCTGGACCAGCTTGGACTCGTCGGCAATGCAGACAAATTTGCGTGACTGCGCCGCCACAATTTTTTCGCGCGTGAGCGCCGCGCCACCGCCCTTGATCATGTAGCCCGCGTGGTCGATCTCGTCGGCGCCATCGATGTACACCGCCAGCTCATCCACTTCGGTGGCGTCAAAAACCTTGATGCCAATGGCCTGCAGGCGTTCGGTAGACGCCACCGAGCTGGAAACCGCCCCGGCAATGCGGTCCTTCATCGTTGCCAGTGCATCAATGAATTTGTTGACGGTGGAGCCCGTGCCCACGCCGACAATGCTGCCAGGTTCCACGTAATGCAGGGCGGCCTGGCCAACCAGGGCTTTGAGTTCGTCTTGAGTCATGTTGGGTCTGTAAAGGTGGGAAGTTGGTTTTTGCGACAATCGGAGCCGATGTCCGGGCCCTGCCCGGGCTATCCACAGCAAGCTGCTTCAAATCAAGTCGAATTATCCAATGTCCCTGCTCCCCTACGCCCTGGCCCGTCCCTTTTTATTTGGGCTAGACCCTGAAACGGCCCACGAGTTGACCATGGCCTCGCTGGCACGCACCCAGGGCACGCCGCTGTCATTGGCGTGGTGCTCCAGCCGCGTGAACGACCCAATCGAGCTGGCCGGCCTGAAATTCTCCAACCGCGTGGGCCTGGCGGCCGGGCTGGACAAGAATGCCCGCTGCATCGACGGCCTGGCGGCCATGGGGTTTGGCTTTGTCGAAGTCGGCACCGTCACGCCCAAGGGCCAGCCCGGCAACCCCAAGCCCCGCATGTTCCGCCTGCCGGAGGCCAATGCGCTGATCAATCGCCTGGGCTTTAACAACGAAGGGCTGGACGCCTTCCTGGCCAACGTGCAGCAGTCCCGCGTTCGCAGGCAGAACACGCCCAACCCGCTGGTTCTCGGCCTGAACATCGGCAAAAATGCCGCCACGCCGATTGAAAACGCGGTGGACGACTACCTGGTGTGCCTGGACGGCGTGTACCCCCATGCCGACTATGTCACCGTCAACATCTCCAGTCCCAACACCAAAAACCTGCGCGCGCTGCAAAGCGACGAAGCCCTCGACGCGCTGCTGGGCCGGATTGCCGAACGCCGCGAATCACTCGCCAGACAACACGGCAAACGCGTGCCGATTTTTGTGAAGATCGCACCCGACCTTGACGAAGCCCAAGTCGACGTGATCGCCGCCACGCTGAAGCGCCACGCCATGGACGGCGTGGTTGCGACCAACACCACCTTGAGCCGCGACGCTGTCAAGGGCCTGCGCCATGCCGAAGAAGCCGGCGGGCTGAGCGGCGCGCCAGTGCTCGAAGCCAGCAACCGCGTCATCCAGCAGCTGCGCGCCACGCTCGGCGCAGGCTTTCCCATCATTGGCGTGGGCGGCGTGATGAGCGGACGGGATGCCGTCTCCAAAATCAAGGCGGGTGCTGACGTCGTGCAGATTTACACCGGGCTCATCTACAAGGGCCCGGAGCTGGTGAACGAAGCCGCACTCGCCATCAAAAAGAGTCGTTGACCCGGATAGTCCAACAAAAGGAAAACTACTCGCTACTCGCTACTCGCTACTCGCCCGCAGCTCGAATCGGGCGCTGTGTCCGTTACGTCAGGGGAGTCCAACCCGAATCGCATGCGCTTCGCTGCAGCCTGCCGGGTTGAGGCCTAAACGCCGGCGAACTTATGGCGACCCGCCCTGCCGTGAAGAAGCAACTACTGTGATGGTTTTGCTTTGCAAGGCTCTTTTTTCCGGTGCGCCCACCATGGCGTACCTGCGGGCGCGACGCCGCCCAGCCAACCCAGCGCCAAGGCTGGATAATCTGCGCTATGAATCCCCTGCTTTCCCGCCTCCAGCCCTACCCTTTTGAACGTCTGCGCCAACTGCACGCCGGCGTCACCCCCAACCCGGCCTACCGGCCCATCAGCCTGGGCATTGGCGAACCCCGGCATGCGACGCCGCAACTCATCAAGGATGCCCTGACGGCCAGCCTGAGTGGCCTGGCGAGCTACCCCGGCACCCTGGGTGAGCCCAAATTGCGCCAGGCCATGAGCGACTGGCTGGCCCGCCGCTATAGCCTGACGATTGACCCGGCCACGCAAATCCTGCCGGTCAACGGTTCGCGGGAGGCGCTTTTTTCACTGGCGCAGACGGTGCTGGACGCCAGCAAACCGGGCGCCACCGTGGTTTGCCCCAACCCTTTCTACCAAATCTACGAAGGCGCCGCGCTGCTGGGCGGAGCGCAGACCTGGTTTGCGCCCAGCGACCCGGCACGGAACTTTGCGGTGGACTGGGCGGGTGTGCCCGAGGCCGTGTGGGCCAAAACCCAGTTGGTGTTTGTCTGCTCGCCCGGCAACCCTACCGGCGCGGTGATGTCGCTGACGGAGTGGGAGCTGCTGTTCAAGCTGAGCGACCGGTACGGCTTTGTGATCGCCTCGGACGAGTGCTACAGCGAAATCTACTTCCGCGAAGGCGACGCTGGAGGGGCGCCGCTGGGCGGGCTGCAGGCCGCGGCGCAATTGGGCCGGCATGACTTCCAAAACCTGATCTCGCTGACCAGCCTGTCCAAGCGCAGCAACGTGCCGGGCCTGCGCAGCGGTTTTGTGGCGGGCGATGCGGCGCTGATCAAACCCTTTTTGCTCTACCGCACCTACCACGGCAGTGCCATGAGCCCGGTGGTACAGGCCGCCAGCATTGCAGCCTGGAACGACGAGCAGCATGTGGTGGACAACCGCGCCCTGTACCGCGAAAAGTTTGCCCGAGTGACGCCACTGCTGGCCTCGGTGATGGAAGTGGCCCTGCCCGATGCCGGTTTCTACCTGTGGGCTGGCATACCTGAAATATTTGGGGGCTCGGACACCGAATTCTCGCGCGAGCTGCTCGCTCTTTACAATGTGGTGGTGTTGCCGGGCAGTTACCTGGCGCGCGATGCCCAAGGCCATAACCCCGGCGCCGGCAGAATCCGCATGGCACTGGTGGCGGAAACCGCCGAATGCGTGGAAGCGGCGGAGCGTATCGTTCAATTCATTCAATCCAAAGCTCGCTGAAAAACTTAACGAAGACTCACTCCATGACTCAAGACAACCTGCAAAGCACCCTCCAGAACACAATCGACGCGGCCTGGGAAGATCGCGCCAACCTGTCGCCCAAATCAGCCCCCAAAGAAGTGCTGGAAGCGGTTGAGCACACCATTGCCCAACTCAACAGCGGCAAGCTGCGCGTCGCCACGCGCGAAGGCGTGGGCCAGTGGACGACGCACCAGTGGATCAAAAAAGCCGTGCTGTTGAGCTTTCGCCTCAAGGACAACCAGCTCATGCGCGCCGGTGAACTAGGCTTTTTTGACAAGGTGCAGACCAAGTTTGCGCATCTGAGTGAGGAAGAAATGCGCGCCACCGGCGTGCGCGTGGTTCCCCCTGCCGTGGCTCGCCGCGGCAGCTACATTGCCAAGGGCGCGATTTTGATGCCCAGCTATGTGAACATCGGCGCCTGGGTCGGCGAAGGCACCATGGTCGACACCTGGGCCACCGTGGGCAGCTGCGCGCAAGTCGGCAACAATGTGCACCTTTCCGGCGGCGTGGGGCTGGGCGGCGTGCTGGAGCCCTTGCAGGCCAACCCGACCATCATTGAAGACAACTGCTTTATCGGCGCTCGCTCCGAAGTGGTCGAAGGCGTGATTGTTGAAGAAAACTCGGTAATCTCCATGGGCGTGTACATCGGCCAGAGCACGCCGATTTACGACCGTGAAGCGGACACCGTCACCTACGGCCGCATTCCGGCCGGCTCCGTCGTGGTGTCGGGCAACCTGCCGAAGGCCGGCGGCAAGTACAGCCTGTACTGCGCCGTGATCGTCAAGCGGGTGGATGCCAAGACGCGCGCCACGACCAGCCTGAACGACCTGCTGCGCGATTGATTTGCTGACACCTGAAAGGATAAATTGATCATGACTGAAGGCCGGACAATGAGCACGATGGAGAGGATCCTTCGTTTGATGGCGGATAAAAAAGCCTCGGATGTTTACCTGTCGGCTCATTCGCCCGCCCTCATCAAGATCAATGGCCAGGCCATTCCCATCAATGCCCAGATCCTGCCGCCCGACGCGCCGCGCAACCTGCTGGCCGAAGTGCTGCCGCCCGAACGGATCGAAGAGCTCGAGGAAATGGGCGAGCTCAACATGGCGCTGCCGATTGCCGGGCTGGGCAATTTCCGCATCAGCGGTTTCCGGCAGCGCAGCACCTATGCGGCGGTGATTCGCTTCATTCCGAATGAAATCCCTGCGCTGGACACCCTGAACGTGCCGGCCATCCTGTCCAGCCTGATCATGGAAAAACGGGGCCTGCTGCTGATGGTGGGCTCCACCGGCGCAGGCAAGAGCACCACGCTGGCGGCCATGATGGACCACCGCAACGAAACCACGCTGGGCCACATCCTCACCATTGAAGATCCGGTCGAATTCCTGTTCACCAACAAGAAATCGGTGGTCAACCAGCGCGAGGTGGGCAGTGACACCCAATCCCTGCAGGTGGCGCTAAAAAATGCGCTGCGCCAGGCGCCTGATGTGATCCTGATCGGCGAAATCCGCGACCGCGAAACCATGTCGGCCGCCATTGCCTATGCGCAGTCGGGCCATTTGTGCCTGGCTACGATGCACGCCAACAACAGCTACCAGGCGCTGAACCGCATCCTGAGCTTTTACCCGGTGGAAGTGCGCCCGACCATGCTGGGCGACCTGGCCGCGGCGCTCAAGGCCATTGTGTCGCAGCGCCTGCTGCGCACACAGGACGGCGCCCGCACGCCGGCGGTGGAAGTCATGCTCAACACCAAGCTGGTCGCCGAACTGATCGAAAAAGGCGACTTCTCCGGGGTCAAGGAGGCCATGGAAAAATCCATGGCCGAGGGCTCGCAGACCTTTGAACAGGACATCGCCCGGATGATCGTGGAAGGCACCGTCACGCGCAAGGAAGGCATCCTGCATGCGGACTCGCCGACCAACCTGATGTGGCGCCTTGAGAACGACTTTGCCGGAGCAGCCAAGGACAAGGCGGCGAAGGAAGCCGAGGAAGAGCCGGATGATGAGGCCTCGTTCACCGAGATTACCCTGGACGTTCACCACGGCTCGAAATACGGCACCACGGGCTTCGGTTCGCTTTGAGCACGGCCCCGTCAAGCTTTTCTATGTCAGCTACCCTTCGACTCACCGAACAACTGATTTCCCGGCCGTCCGTAACACCGCTCGACGAGGGCTGCATCGACCTCCTTGCCGCCAGGCTTGGTGCGCTGGGCTTTGTGTGTGAGCGCATGGACAGCGGCCCCGACAGCTTCCGGGTTGTCAACCTGTGGGCAAAGCGCGAAGGGTTTAGCCCTTTGGCCCAGCAGAACCGCGGGCAGTCAGCTCCAAAATCAGTAGCAGATCAGGTTGAGGCCCATACGACGCCCGTCAAGACACTGGTTTTCGCGGGCCACACCGACGTGGTGCCCACCGGTCCGCTGGAGCAATGGCATAGCCACCCGTTCACGCCCAGCCACCGCGACGGCCGGCTGTACGGCCGCGGCGCCGCCGACATGAAGACCTCGATTGCCGCCATGGTTGTTGCGGTCGAGGAATTTCTGGCGGCTCACCCGCAGCCCGGGCTGTCAATTGCCTTCCTGCTCACCAGCGACGAAGAAGGTCCGGCCACCGACGGAACCGTGGTGGTTTGCGAACAACTGAAGGCGCGCGGCGAAATATTGGACTACTGCATTGTGGGTGAGCCGACATCGGTCAGCCATCTCGGTGACATGATCAAAAACGGCCGGCGTGGCACCATGAGCGGCAAGCTGACCATCAAGGGGGTGCAGGGCCATATCGCTTACCCGCATCTGGCCAAGAACCCAATTCACCTGTTTGCCCCGGCCCTGGCAGAGCTGGTGGCCACCGAGTGGGACCAGGGCAATGCATTTTTTCCGGCCACCAGCTGGCAGGTGTCCAACGTGCATGGCGGCACCGGCGCGTCAAATGTGATTCCGGGCGAGCTGGTGGTGGATTTCAACTTCCGGTTCTGCACGGAGTCCACGCCCGAGAGCCTGCAACATCGCCTGCAAGCGGTTCTGGACCGGCACGGACTCGACTACGACCTGAAATGGACAGTGGGCGGCCTGCCTTTTCTGACGACACCCGGTGAACTGGTCAATGCGGTACGCGGCGCGATCCGCACCGAGACGGGCCTGGACACCGAGTTGTCCACGACAGGTGGTACCAGCGACGGCCGGTTCATTGCCAAAGTCTGCCCGCAGGTCATCGAATTTGGCCCGCTCAACGCATCCATCCACAAAATCAACGAATGTGTGGACGTGAGCTCGCTCGACCCCCTCAAGAACATCTACAAGGGCGTCCTGGAGCGGCTGGCTGGCGTGGCAGGCACGGCAAGTGTGGCGGACGTAGTTGATGGTGTGGCTGATTTGGCGTCCTCGGCGTCCGCGCCATGAGTTCTGCGATGCCTGTTACGGTGCTGGCGCTGATCGAGCAAATGGCCGCCAGGCTGGAAGCCGCGGGGCTGAGCTTTTCCAACGGCTTTGGGCAAGGCACGACCAATGCCTTTGACGAAGCCGCCTGGCTGGTGCTGTGGAAGCTGGGCCTGCCGCTGGACGACCTCGATTCGGTGGAAAATAGCCCGGTGGCCTCTGCAGATATTGAGCAGGTAGCCATGCTTTTTGAAGCACGCATCAGCACCCGCAAACCCGCTGCCTACCTCACCCACGAAGCCTGGCTGATGGGCTTGCCCTTTTACGTCGACGAGCGCGTGATCATTCCGCGCTCCCTCATTGCCGAGTTGCTGGTCGACGCCAGCATCGACCCCTGGCTGGGCGAGAACACCCGCCGCGTGCTGGATTTGTGCACCGGCAACGGCAGCCTGGCCGTCCTCGCAGCCATGACCTATCCCGACGTCACGGTCGATGCCGCCGACATCAGCCTGGACGCGCTGGCCGTGGCTCGCATCAATGTGGAGCGGCATCATCTGCAGCAGCGGATCACGCTGATCGAATCCGATGGCCTGACCGCCTGTCTCGGTCCTTATGACCTGGTTTTGTGCAATCCACCCTACGTCAATGCCGCCAGCATGGCCGCCTTGCCCGCTGAATTCCGGGCCGAACCCGGGCTGGCGCTGGCCGGCGGCGCCGATGGGATGGACTTCATTCGAAGCCTTTTTCTGAACGCGGCTCGCCATATGAGCGAAAATGCCGTCTTGGTGCTGGAAATCGGCAACGAGCGCGGGAATTTTGAACGCGCTTTCCCTCACCTTGAACCGCTCTGGTTTGAAACCAGCGCCGGGAGTGATCAGGTGATGCTTCTCACACGCGAACAGTTGGCCTGAAGCGCTGGCCCGGAATTTGTGCCTGGATCGATGGAGGCGCAATGCGCCCCCCAATAATTTTCCTGATCGTGATTGATCTTGAGTCAGTGTTTTAAATGATTACCCTAAAAAATGTGGTGCTGCGTCGTGGCGCCAAAGT
Organism: Polaromonas sp. P4_F4; assembly: GCF_056401355.1. Taxonomy (NCBI): domain Bacteria; kingdom Pseudomonadati; phylum Pseudomonadota; class Betaproteobacteria; order Burkholderiales; family Comamonadaceae; genus Polaromonas; species Polaromonas sp. P4_F4. The sequence goes on from NZ_JBFUJO010000016.1 coordinate 34,105, forward strand.
GATTCTTGACAACGCATCTGTCAGCCTCAACCCTGGCGAGAAAATCGGCCTGGTGGGGCGCAATGGCGCGGGCAAATCCTCGCTGTTTGCCATGCTCAATGGCACGCTGCACGAAGATGGCGGCGAATATTCCATCCCCGCACAGTGGCGCATGTCCCAGGTCGCGCAGGACATGCCCGAGACCGAGCAAAGCGCCACCAGCTATGTCGTCGAAGGTGATGTGGTCCTGCTGGCCGCGCAGGCTGAAGTGGACGCCTCCGAGGCCAGCGGTGACGGCGACCGCATGGCCCACGCCTATATGGATCTGTACGACGCTGGCGCCCATGATGCCCAGGCACGCGCACAAGCACTGATTCTGGGCCTGGGGTTCAAGGTCAGCGAGCTCGACAACCCGGTCAACAGCTTCTCGGGCGGCTGGCGCATGCGCCTGCAGCTGGCGCGCGCACTGATGTGCCCCTCCGACCTGCTGCTGCTGGACGAACCGACCAACCACCTGGATCTGGATGCGCTGGTCTGGCTGGAGGCCTGGCTCAAGCGCTACCAGGGCACCATGCTGGTCATCAGCCATGACCGGGAGTTTCTGGATGCGGTAACCGACGTCACGGTGCACATTGAAAACGCCAAACTCACACGCTACGGCGGCAACTACAGCAAGTTTGAAGACCTGCGTTCGGAACAGATGGCCTTGCAGCAGACCGCTTTTGCGAAGCAGCAGGACAAGATCGCCCACCTGCAGAAGTTCATTGCCCGCTTCAAGGCCAAGGCCAGCAAGGCCAAACAGGCACAAAGCCGGGTCAAGGCGCTGGACCGCATGGAGAAAATCGCCCCCCTGCTGGCCGAAGCCGACTTCACCTTCGAGTTCAAGGAGCCGGCCAACCTGCCCAATCCCATGCTGTCGATGCAGAACGCCTACTTTGGCTACCCGCCGCCCGAAGACGCGCCCGATGGCACGCCGCCCACCGTCATCGTGCAAAACGTCAGCAAATCAGTGCTGGCCGGCCAGCGCATCGGCATCCTGGGCGCCAACGGTCAGGGCAAATCGACCGTGGTCAAAACCATAGCACGGGCGCTGGCGCCGATCAGCGGCGAGATGACCGAAGGCAAGGGCCTGAACATCGGCTATTTTGCACAACAGGAGCTGGACGTGCTGCGTCCGGCCGACACGCCACTGGAGCACATGATTCGCCTCGTCAAAGAGGTCACCGCAGCCGGGAAAATCAGCGGGCAGCAAACCCGCGAGCAGGACCTGCGCAGCTTCCTCGGCATGTTCAATTTTGGTGGCGACATGGTCAAGCAGGCCGTGGGCAGCATGAGTGGCGGCGAGAAAGCCCGCCTGGTGCTGTGCATGATCGTCTGGCAGCGCCCCAACCTGCTGCTGCTCGATGAACCTACCAACCACCTGGACCTGGCCACGCGCGAGGCGTTGTCGATGGCGCTCAATGAGTTTGAGGGCACCGTCATGCTGGTCAGCCATGACCGGGCACTGCTGCGCGCCGTCTGTGACGAGTTCTGGATGGTCTCGCACGGCGGCGTTGCCCCGTTTGACGGTGACCTCGACGACTACCAGCGCTACCTGCTCGATGAAGCCAAGCGGCAGCGCGAAGAAGCCAAAAAGTCGACCACCAATGGGGTTGCAGCAGCGGTTACGGCCAGCGCCGCAAAAACCATGGCAAACAGCCCAAATTCCAGTGGGCTCAAAGCCGGCTCTGATGCCAAAAAACCGCCTCATAAAAAGGATGATGCCCAGCGCCGCCAGCAGCAATCCGACGCCACCAAACCCCTGCGCAAGGAATTGGAAAAGATAGACAGCCGGATGCAGTCCCTGAACACCGAGCGTGACAGCCTGCAAACCGCACTGACCACTATCACCGCGCCGGCGGAAATCGCCCAGGCCGGCAAACGCCTCAAGGCCATTGACAACGAAATCGGCACGCTCGAGGAACGCTGGCTGGAACTGACCGAGCAGATTGAAACTGCCACGGTGTAAAGTAGCTTCATCCAGCGCCCATCGACTTTTCACGCGCTTGAAAAAAGGGTCCTGAAATGCCTGCTGCTACCGTACTGAACAAGGCACCCAATGATGCAGCACTGGAGGCTGCCATCAAGCGCAGCCGCCAGCTGCTGAATCGGCGTGCCATGGTCGCCGCGGTCGCCAGCGCAGTGCCCGTTCCTGGTCTCGACTGGGCCGTCGATGCCGCCCTGCTTTCACGACTGATTCCGGAGATTAACGCGGAGTTTGGCCTGACACCCGCGCAACTGGACCAACTCAACCCCAGCAAGCGGGAGCAGGTCCAGAAAGCAGTTGCCATGGTGGGTTCGGTACTGATCGGAAAATTCATCAGCCGTGATCTGGTGATCAAGGCTGCGAGCAGCCTGGGTGTGAGGCTGACGAGCAAGCAGGCCGCCAGGTTCGTCCCCCTGGCGGGTCAGGCCTTCTCGGCCGTGATAGGCTATGCAGCCATCCGCTATTTTGGCGAGGAGCACATCCGCGACTGCGTGCGGGTGGCCCAGACCGCAGGGCTTTTGCCGCCACCGCGCCCACCCAGCGCTACGCGCACCCGAAAGCAATGGGTTCAGGCGTAACTCGCTGCCCCGGTAGTGCCCCGACGCCATACGCATCGATTCGAGCAGCGCATAAGCGCTTCCCGCACATGCCGTGCGCCTCGCCCGAGGAGTACGGGCGCCGTATTTCGGCAAGGCAGATTGCATCGCCTGCCCCCATCCAGGCGGACAGGCAAAGCTGATCCAGGGGTCTACTTGGCTGGAGCCTCGACAGGCGGCGTGCCGACCTTGAACAATTGCTGAAGCTGCGAGCGTAATTCCGGCGTATCCTGGTGCTGATGGATGGCGACCGCATGCTGTACCGCGGCCTCCAGCAACTCCTTGTCAGAATCGGCAGCCAGTGCCACCGTGCAATTCATGGTGCTGGGAAATTCCCGGCAATCAATATATTTGCGTGTCATTTCAACCTCCTCATCAAGCAAATGATGGCAAGGCTCGGATCAAGGCGTAGTTCACGATTGAATGGCGTCTACCCGGGCGAAGTGCAAATGCGGACTGGCCGCCATTAGTTATAGTTAAAAATCCCATTTCACGCAAGGCGCCACCGGGCGACAAGATCACCGCCTTTGGGGGAAATTTGACTGCTTTTCATCCTCCTCGCAAGAGGAATGCGTGAATACGGAATGGTCTGGAGCGAAGCCACCGGCCCAAACAGTCCTGCGGGCCTGAGCCATTGGCGCTTTGCCGCTCGCGAACCTCTAAAACTGGGGCGGCAATTCTGAAGCCGGGGCTTCTTTTTGCTGCCGATAAAACTGATCAGGCAAGTAGTCTGGATTGACGGATAGCACTGACAGAGCCGTATGCTCCAGGGTCGCGCCGCCAAATTTCAGTGGTGCATTCAGCTCCAACTCAAGCCTGGTCACGAACAAGGCTGCAAGTGCGAGCAGCATTCCTATGCCAAACGGCACGCCAATTCTTTTGACAAGCAACACAAACGTTGGGTGCAATTCCATCCATTCGCGAGAGAGCAGATGAGGATGAGGATGAGGAATATCAGACATGATTTCTCCTGGATGCTGACGTGATTTTTTGTACCCAGGCAGTTCGCTGTGTCGATCGCGAATACCGCATGAATACCGGATAGACACTAGGCCGCATTAGCCAAAAAGACTATGTAAATAATTGGAGTGTGTTTTTACCCATACTCCAAAAAAGGCAGTCCGGAGCGGCATCACAGTCCTGCGCTTTTTTTTTAGCCCGGTGTTTCTTTCAACGAGCTGTACTTGTTGTACTTGTGAACAGCGCTCCACATAAGAAACTTAAGGCGCAAGGCGATCAGTTCGTGGAAATTTGATTGCAGGGAGCAGCTGTAAATTCGAATTGTGCATCCAGGCACTGAAGCCAGGTGACATGTTCACTCAAGCGAGAAATAGTGTCGCCAGACCGTCACCAGAGCATGAATAAAAAAAGCCCGCTATCTTTTCAGTAGCGGGCTTTTTAGTGCCTGTAAGGCGTATTTGGTGGGGCCTGCGGGGGTCGAACCCACGACAAACGGATTAAAAGTCCGCTGCTCTACCAACTGAGCTAAGGCCCCAAGGATTTCTCCCGGGTCGTACTGCGTTTAGTGCAGAACAGCCTCAAATTATAGCGTCATTTTTTAGCTCTTTGCAAACTACTCAGCAATTTTGCCAAGTACCCAACCGGTCGCGCAAAATCCGAAGGTGGATGTGACGCTGACGACTGATCCATAACCGTGGCAATTGAGGCTGCCATCGCTCTGCGCGGGTGCCTCGCATTGTGGCGCCAGCGCTTCTGCCTCGCTGTTTTCCTGTTCATTCAACGCGCTCACGGCTGCAGGCTGCAGCACCGGCTCACGACTGAAAACGCAGGCCACGCCGATCTTTCCCTGACGGGATGCACCATGCTGCTTGCGCAGGCGGTAGCGCAACTGCGCCAGCAAGGGGTCGTGTGTGACCAGCGACAGGTCTTCAATGTCGACACGGTGGGCGAGCCGCTTGCCGCCTGCGGCGCCCACGCTGATCAGGGTGATCCGGTTCCTGATGGCCCATGCGGCCATGGCCGTTTTGGCCCTCACCTGATCACATGCGTCGATAACGGCCAGCTGCTTGCCGTCAAATCCGCTGTCCAGCGCAAGGAGGCCGGGCCAATTGCCTTCATCGACAAACTCCTCAATGCAGTCCACCCGGCAAGCCGGATGGATGGAGGCGATGCGCTCGCGCATTGCCTGCACTTTGGCCTGCCCCAGTGTGTTGTCGAGCGCGTGCACCTGGCGGTTGATGTTGGATTCGGCAATGTGGTCAAAATCAATCAGGGTGATGCGGGCCACACCGCTGCGGGCAGCAGCTTCAGCGGCCCACGAGCCCACCCCGCCCACGCCCACCACCACAATATGCGCTTCACGAATGCGCCGGGCGCCCGCCGCGCCGTACAGCCGCGCGAGACCGCCGAAGCGTCGCTCCAGGTCGGGCGGAAACAGCTCTGCGCCGGATGTCGTCATGGTGCTGTTGGGGATTGGGTTTACAGGGAACGCTCAAGCTGCCAGATCTGGTACTTCAATCCGGCTGCGCAGCCGGCCAATATGGCAGCGAGTGCGACAAAACTGGTGGCGCTCAGGGTGGAGATTCCCGACAGGCCCTGCCCGACTGTGCAGCCCATGGCACACACGCCGCCCACCCCCATCAATGCGGCGCCTGCGAGATGGTTGGCGGTGTCCTGCACATCACGGAAACCTTCCCAGCGGAAGTTGCGTGAGAACAGCGAATACACGGCAGAGCCCGCCACGACACCGAACACCGACACAATGCCCAGCGTGAGGACCTTGCTTTTGTCGCTGAAAAACATGAACCAGTCCAGCGTGTAAGCCACTGGCGAAACAAAGCTCATGGCTTCCGCCCTGCCGGAGTTGGTGGCGATAAAAGCCTCCTGCAGGGTTTCGGGATGTTCGGCTACATAACCCAGGCTGCCACTGACCCACCACATGCCGGCGATGACGGCACCGATGCCCAGACCGCCCAACAGCGGGTCGAGGCGGCGAAAATCCGCGCCGCACAAGGCCCAGACAATCAGGCTCACGCCAATCAGCAGGGCCAGCCCGAGACCGGCTGTAGCAGGCGCCACACCGATCGCACTGGCCATCCAACTGGGTGCCGAAGCGTTGGCCGTGAACTCGACGGCCACCCGGTCCAGCGTGGCCACGCGAACTACAGCGGTAATGCCTTTGAGCGTGGCAAATGCGGCGATGCCCATCACGGCAAAAACCACCAGTGATTTGAGACTGCCGCCACCGATCCGCACCAGCGTCTTGCTGCCGCATCCGGAAGACAGTGCCATGCCAAAACCGAACATGGCACCACCGACGAGCGCAGAGAGCCAGATGAAGCGGTTGGATGCGTACAGCGTTTTGGCCGGATCAATGAGGCCTGCGGCCGCCATGCCGAAAAAGCCAATCATGGCGACCCCGATCGCCATGCCCCACATGCGCATGCGCGTCCAGTCCCCCATGTTCACGATGTCGCTGACAGCGCCCATGGTGCAAAAATGGGTACGCTGCGCAATGGCGCCAAAAACCATCGAGAGGAGAAAACCAGACCAAAGAACCTGGGTGGTGAGGGTGTTGAGCGCGGCTGATCCGGAAATATCCATTCCCGAATTTTAAGTGGGAATGAAAAACCGCCGGATCTCCGTCCGTGGAGCTGCTCGGGGCAGCTTGAGGCAACTCAGGGCTACTTGAGCCGGGCCAGACGCTCTTTGGCGACCGAGGCCGCTTCAGATTGTGGATAGGTCTTTACGAGGTCTTCCAGCGTTTTGCGGGCAGACTTGACGTCCTTGAGTTCCACTTGGCAATTGGCCATCGACAACAGCGCTTCCGGCGCACGCATGTGACCGGGTTCGAGCGTCACCAGGGTGCGGAAGTTGGCCACCGCGTCGCGATAGTTGCGCAGGGCGTACTGGGCATTGCCCAGCCAGAACAGCGAAGATGAGCTGTAGCCACTTTGCGGGTAGCGCTTCATGAAGGCCACAAAACTGGCTTGAGCGGCAGCAAAGTCACCTTTGCGCAAGGTAGCAAGCGCCGCCTCGAACTCCTGCTTTTCAGCCGGCTCCGCCACAAACTCCTTGCCGTCCACAGCGATCTTGGTGGGCTCAAACTTTCGCAGCCGCTCGTCAACGCCCTGCGTAATGTCCTTCTGGTTGCGCTGAATATCGGCAAGGTCACGGGTCAGCCTCTCGTTCTGTCCGCGCATGCCGGCCATCTCGTTGCGCAGGGCCTCGATCTGGTTGGAAAGCTCAAGCAGGCTGCGGCGCAGCTGGGCATTGTCGTCATTGGCCCTGCGCAGGTCGTCAGCCGTGCGTTGCTGCGAAGCGTCGACTTTTTGCCGCAAATCCAGGATGGCCCTGCGCGCCTCATCGTCTTCGAAAAGAGCGGCCTGCGCATTGAAGGCCAGCAGGCAGGCAGCAGCAGCCGCGGCAAATCTGAACATGATCACAATAGTGATGCCGGCTTAGCGGTAGTTGATCTCGGCGCGGCGATTCTTGGCCATGGATTCTTCGTCCGAGCCCATGGCGACAGGTTTTTCCTTGCCAAAGCTCACGGCCTCCACCTGGGCATCTGCGACGCCCAGCAGTCCCAGCGCGCGACGCACCGCTTCAGAGCGTCGCTGCCCCAGTGCCAGGTTGTATTCGCGGCCACCGCGCTCGTCGGTGTGTCCTTCGATGGCCATCTTGCGGGCCTTGTTGGCCGTCAGATAGCGTGCATGGGCCTCAACAACCCCCTGAAATTCGGGTTTGATCACGTAGCTGTCGAAATCAAAGTAAATAATTCTAGCCGTATTGGCAGGCCCCGCGCCCGACACATCCGTTCCGCCAATTTGCACCGGTGCGACTCCCCTGCTGGCGGAGGCACCCGCATCACCAGACGGTTTGGCACTGGCTGTCCTGTCTTCCACCGGAACATCACTGAGCTTGACATTGGAGCCGCAGGCCACCAGCGTGGCAGCAAGAGCCAGGGAGGAGAAGATGGAAAAGAGAACGCGCTTCAGCTTCATGGAGTACCTCTACAAAAAAACAAAAAAAGATGATTCAAAAAAATTTGTGCCTGTCACCGCTGGAAAGGTCCCCAGTCGGGCTCACGGATGTCACCGCCGGCGCCGGATAACCTGGCCTTGATCTTGCCGTCCAGCGTCGTGGTCATCAGTGCTTCCCGGCCCTGCTGCTGGGTCGCATACACAATCAGGCGGCTATTGGGCGCGAAACTCGGGCTTTCATCGGCCGTGGTGTCGGTAATGGGAGTGGTCGTTCCGCTGGCAAGTTCCATCACGTGCAGCTTGAAGGCGCCTCCGACCCTCGAAACATAAGCCAGCCAACGCCCATCAGGGCTGATCGCCGGGGAGATGTTGTAACTGCCCGTGAACGTCACGCGCTCCGGATTTCCGCCGCCGGGACTCATGCGGTAGATCTGTGGTGCGCCGCCGCGGTCGCTGACGAAATAAATATACCGCCCGTCGGGCGAATAAGCCGGCTCGGTATCAATGCTGGATGACTGGGTTAAGCGCTTGGGGTCGCCGCCACTCAGGCCAATGGCGTAGATCTGCGAGCCGCCGTCCCGGCTCAGCGTGGCAACCAGTTGCTTGCCGTCGGGTGACCAGGCTGGTGCACTGTTGGAGCCCCTGAAATTGGCCAGCAGGCGCCGCTTTCCGGTGGCGACATCATGCGAATAGATCACGGGCTTGCGGGATTCGAAGGAAACATAAGCCAGCTGCGAACCGTTGGGCGACCATGAAGGCGAGATCACCGGCTCGGGGCTGGTGAGGGCAGACTGGGCTCCTTCGCCATCCGAATCGGCAACCCAGAGGTTGTAGCGTTGGGCCGTTTTGGTGACATAGGCAATTCGCGTCGAGAAGATGCCTTTTTCACCCGTGAGTTTTTCGTAGACAAAATCGGAGATCCGGTGCGCGGACAGACGCAAATCAGCCTGGGCCACGGTATAGCTCTGCCCCCCGAGGTCCTGGCCCCGCACGATATCCCACAGCCGAAGCCGGACATCAAATCGGCCGTCGGCAAGGGGCGAGACGCTTCCCGTCACCATCGCGTCCGCGCCCTTTTGCCGCCAGTTTGCGAGGTCTGGCCGCGTGTTTTCGTCCGCCACGATGCCTGTCGTGTCGACCGGGCGGAACATGCCGCTGCGCTCAAGATCGGCCTTGACAATGCTGCCAATTTTCTGCGGCGCCTGCGCCTCGCCCCGAAAAGAGGCGATGGCAATCGGTAATTGAGTCAGGCCCACGCCTGACACCTCCACGCGGAACTGTGCAAATGCCGGCGACAAGCCCGCCGCCAGCAAACTCATGACAGTACGACGGCTCAATGATGATGGGATGCTCATAGAAGAATGTTGATCAATGGAGTTGGGTTATTTTGACGGGCGATTCAGGGTCAATGTCGCGTAGCCCTTTTTCAGCCAGGATCAAGTCCGTTTTCATGCGTTGCAATACCCTGTTTTTGTTGACGGACTCCTGGTCGCGCTTGTTTTCGCGATGCCAAAGGTGAAAAACTTCTGTCGCCATAAACCCGTTTTTTCTTTGAATACCCAAGTGAGTGAGCCGCAGAACCAGGTCCGCGTCTTCATGGCCCCAGCCTTGAAACGACTCATCAAACCCATTGATACTGGCGAAATCACGCTGCCACACGCCGAAGTTGCAGCTTCGGATGCCGCGCCACTGAAAGCCTTGTTTTACCCTGAATAAGCGCCACGGCCAGACGACGAGGTGCAACAGTTTGTTGCAGTCCTTCCGCAGACGCGCGCGCCACCAGAAAGCAGGCGGACAACTCGGCAAATCTATTGTGCCATCGACCACTTGGGCAGTAAGGCCCGGGCTCAGCAGCACCCGGCTGCCATTCACAAAGCAACCCGCCTCGGCAAGGCGGACGTGCTGCGCCACGAAGGCCTTATTCGGCACACAGTCACCGTCCAGGAACACCAGGTAATCCCCTGTCGCATGGCGGGCCGCGAGATTGCGGGCCCGTGCGGCGGTAAAACCGACATCGGGATGCCAGACGTGGCGGACCGGACATTTGAAAACCGGCAAGTGCTCATGGAGCATCGCCACCTGCTCCGGCCGCGAGCCATCATCGGCGATCAACACCTCATGCCGCTCATCGCATTGTTCGGACAGGGAACGCAGCACAGGCAGCAGGGCATCCGTCCGGTTGTAGGTCAGGACGATAAAACTGATCTTCATTGCGAGGGAGGTGCTGCGCCGCCATCACGCTGCAGCAGCCAGAGCTTCAAATACCTGTAGTAAGTGCCCTCCGCGTTGGAGATGGCCAGGACCAGCCCCATCCGGCCATCCAGGAAGCCGCATCGTAAGAAGTAGGTCCTGACAAAGGCCCACAGCCCATGCCCGAGCGCCTTGCCCAGCGAGGCCTGCTTGCCTTTGCTGAACAGGCTCAGGGCGCCGGCGGTTGAATAGCGGTTGGCCTTGTCGAGAACCGCCTCGAAGTTCCTGAAGCTCTCGTGGAGCATCGGAGAACGCAGTTGCCCGATCTGGCTGGAGGTTACGACCCGCTCGTGAACCAGGTCCTCCGAAAACTGCGCCGCCTGCCGGCGAAACAGGCGTGTGACACGGTCGGGGTACCAGCCCGAATGGCGCATGTATTGCCCACAGTAGCTTGACAGCCGGGGCAATGCATAAACATCGAACGACGGAGCTTTCAGGATGGCCTGGATTTCAGCCTGCAACTCCGGCGTTACACGCTCATCGGCATCCAGCGACAGGACCCAATCACACCTGGCGAGGGCCAGTGCCCGGTTTTTCTGGATGCCAAAACCCTGCCAGTCAGTGCTGCTCACGACCTCCGCACCCATGGCACGGGCAATTGCGATGGTGTCATCGGTGCTGCCGGAGTCCAGTACCACCACCTGGTCAGCAAACATTACCGAGCGCAGGCAGGCCTCCATGTTATGTGCCTCGTTTTTGGTGATGACTGTGACGGACAAGCTTGCCAATGATTACCTTCATGCAATTAGCCAGGCCCGCATTTGCCAGCAAAACTGACCGGCCTGAAGCGTGCAAAGCATAGCAGAGCGCCTCGCAGATTCGCCCGCCCGGCACGGAAATGGAATCACTGATAATGCGGGCTACCCATGATGCAATCCCTGCGTGCCCTCCCTGCGACCATCTTGCCAAAGAAGACAATCAACATCAGGCTTGCCATCGTCTGCCTGGCGTCGGCCGCCGTGGGCTTGTCGATGGCCCTCATCAGCATTGCCAAACTCCTGCTGCTGATGTGCGGCATCGCTGCGCTGCTCTTCTGGCGACGAGCGCCCGCAGCGGGCAGGCCTTTGGCTGGCCTGTACACGCCCATTGCCGTGCTGGCGGCACTTTTCGCGTTCGCGATCAGCATGCTCTGGACAGTCGCACCGCCAGCCGATGTGTTGGGCTCCCTCGCCAAGTATGGCAAGCTGATCCTGATCGCATTGATGATATTTCTCATCCGCGACCGCCGCGAGGCCATGTATGCGCTGGGCGCGTTTGTGCTGACCCAGGTGTTCCTGGTGGCCAGTTCATGGATGCTGTTTTTCCATTTACCTGTGCCTTGGGCGACCTCCAACATGGCGCTGAAAGAGTACGCGGTATTTTCGAGTTACCTGGACCAGGGCATCATGGCGGCGGTGCTGGGCGCGGTGTGCTGGCATTTGCGCGACCTGGCGCCCGGGCGGTTCGGCCGACACTTCGCGATTTTCGTGGCTGTGATCGCCTTGTTCAATGTGCTTTTTGTATTGAGCGGACGCAGCGGACACGTGGTTGCCATCGCACTGCTGTCCATCGCCATCATGTGGGAGTTGCCCCGAAAATACCGGGCCGGCATTGTTTTGCTGCCTTTTCTCCTGGTTTTGCTTCTTTTTTTCAGCTCAACCAAGGTGCACGAACGGCTAACTGCGGTCAAGACCGAGGTGGAGTCGTATGCAACCCAGCCGCAAGTCAAAACGTCATCGGGCATCCGGCTTGGCCTCTGGTTGAGCGCCGCCCAGATCATTGGCCAGCACCCGGTGGTGGGGGCAGGTATCGGTAGCTGGAGCACCGAATACAACCGGCTCCAGCGTGCAAAAAACCCGGCCCACCAGGACATCCCGGGCAATGGAAACCCGCACCAGGAATACCTTCAATGGGGCGTGCAACTCGGCATTCCCGGCCTCGTCCTGCTGGCTGCCCTCATGCTTTCCGTGCTGCGGGACAGCCTGAAGATGGAACAACCGTACGCCCGAGCCGCGCAATCGGCGCTGGTTGCACTGGCGGTCGCATGCCTTTTCAATTCCATCATTTACGACGCACTGATTGGTGATTTTTTCTGCATCCTGATCGGCTTGCTGCTGGCCCTCGGCCTCAGCCCGGCCGCCGGACCGGTCATTGCCGCGCCCCAACGCGAGCTGCCCACGTGAGCCCCCCAACACCAATCGCCACAGCAGCCGCCAGTGCGGCCGAAAAATCAACCATGTGGCGCAGAATTGCGCGCGTCTGGCCCTATTTCAGCGGCTCGCGGGCTGGCTGGGCGCTGGCAATTGGTGCGACCATTGTTGCCTCCGCAACTGAGCCCTTTGTACCCGCGCTGCTCAAACCGCTGCTCGACCGTGGCTTTCAGAGGGATTCCTTCAACCTCTGGCTGGTGCCGCTCGCGCTGATGCTGCTGTTCACCGTGCGCGGGCTGTCCGGGTTTCTGGCCCAGTTTGCGCTGGCCAAAGTCACCAATGACGGCTTGCTCAAGCTGCGCGGAGCCATGTTTGACAAGCTGCTGAGTGCGCGGCTCACCCTGTTTGCCGACCAAAGCTCCAGCGCTATCGCCAATACCGTGGTCTATGAGGTCTTCAACGGCTCCTCCATGTTGATCAACGCCATCATGAAACTGGCGCGGGATGTGCTGACCCTGCTGGCATTGATAGGTTATCTGGTCTATTTGAACTGGAAGCTGATGCTGGTGGTCGCGTTGCTGTTTCCGGCCGTGGCGTTTGTCATCCAGGTGCTGTCCAAGCGCCTCTACCGACTCACCAAGGAAAGCCAGACCGCTACAGATGATCTCGCGTATGTCGTCGAAGAAAACGTTATGGCGCACCGCGATGTCCGCCTGCATGGCGCGCAGGCCGGCCAGGCCAGCCGCTTCAATCACCTCAGCAACTCGCTGCGCCGTCTGTCGATGAAATCCACCGCCGCCTACGCGGGCATGAGTGCGATCACCCAGGTGCTGGCCGCGATGGCGCTGTCGGCAGTCATTTCCATCGCCTTGCTGCAGAGCGCCGAAAATACGACAACCGTCGGCGGGTTCGTGGCCTTTGTGACGGCCATGCTGCTGCTGATTGCACCCGTCAAAAGCCTGTCGGATGCTGCCACGCCGGTGACCCGCGGATTGGCTGCACTCGAGCGCGGCCTTGACCTGATGAATCTGACGCCTGACGAAAGCGGCGGCTCGTTTGTCAAGGCCAGGGCGCATGGCGACATCGAGTTTGCCGATGCCAGCGTCATCTACAAAGCCGATGCCGTTCCAGCCCTTGATCAGTTCAGCCTTTCCATCAAGGCAGGAGAAACGCTCGCCATCGTAGGCGCATCCGGCTCCGGCAAGACGACCCTGGTCAACCTGCTGCCCCGATTTGTCGAAATGAGTTCGGGCAATATCTACCTCGATGGTCAGGACCTTCGTGCGTGGAACCTGGTGTCCCTGCGTGCGCAGTTTGCATTTGTGAGCCAGCATGTGGTGATGCTCAACAGCAGCATCGCTGTGAACGTTGCACTGGGCCAGCCCGTCGAGCGCGACCGGGTGAAGGAGTGCCTGGCCGCCGCCAATCTGGCCGGGTTGCTGGCCGAACTGCCCGAAGGAATGGACACGATGCTCGGCCACAACGCCATGCAGCTGTCGGGTGGCCAGCGCCAGCGGCTGGCAATTGCACGCGCCCTTTATAAAGACGCGCCCATTCTCGTGCTGGATGAAGCCACGTCGGCGCTGGATACCGAATCAGAACTGGCTGTGCAGGAAGCGATCAAGCGGCTCACCGCCAGCCGCACCTCGCTGGTCATTGCGCATCGGCTGTCCACCGTGCAGCATGCCGACCGCATCATCATGATGGAGGCTGGCCGCATGATCGAATCCGGCACCCACGCGGAGTTGCTGGCAAAAAATGGCGCCTACGCCCACCTTTACCGGCTTGGTTTCCAGAATACCTGACACCTGGCGTGACGTTCCCATGTATTCCCGTGCGTTGCCATCCAGCGAATATCCAAGAGTCAATTCAGATGAGTGCTTCAAGATGAGTGTTTCGATCAGCGGCTTCACCTTCATTCGCAACGGCGTAGACCTCGGTTTTCCTTTTGAGGCGTCCATACGCTCCCTGCTACCCCTGGTCGATGAGTTTGTCGTGGCCGTTGGCCAGGGCGCCGACGAGACGCTGGCGCGTGTGCGGGCCATTGCAGACCCCAAGATACGAATCGTCGAGACCCGGTGGAACGAACGCATGGCCGACCGCGGATTTGTCTACGCGCAGCAGAAAATGATTGCCCAGTACTCCTGCACGGGCGACTGGGCGTTCTACCTGGAAGGCGATGAAGTCGTGCATGAGGGTGAGCTGGCCGCCATACGCGCCAGCGTCGAGCGCCATCACGCCAACCCCGCCGTCGAAGCGCTGGTGTTTGACTACCATCATTTTTACGGTTCACCCGACTGGATCTCCATCAGCCCGGGCTGGTACCGCCGCGAATGCCGTTTGATCCGCAACACCATTCGCAGCTACGCGCCCGATGGCCAGTACTGGCTGGTCACCACCGATCACAAGCGCGGCCGCAACCCGCGCGCCGCACTCGCCAATGCCCACATCTACCACTACGGATGGATACGCCGCAACGAAGAGATGCAGAAAAAACTCGACCAGGTGAGCAAGTACTGGGGCGAAGAGGCTGCCGCGCAAATCACCTATAGCCAGTTTGACCGCCGTGCGCTCAGGCCGTTTACCGGTACGCACCCCCTGGCCGTGCAGGAATGGCTCGCCACGGAGGCCGAGCCGGTGTTAAACATCGATCCGGCGTACAAACCGACGCCCAAGGAAAACAAGTACCACTTCATGCGGCAGGTTGAAACGCTGACCGGGCTGGATTTCAGCCGCAAGCATTTCAAACTGGTAGCCTGACTAGCGCCCCGCAGCGCGTAGTCATTTGCCAGCGGTCACGACGCACTGCTCGCAACCTTTGTGGCAGCAAGTGCTGACAAATAGAGTGCTTCCTGCTGTAAAGCGAGTTCACCCCACTGGTAATGCGTGGCGAACTCCACGGCGCCGTGCGTCAGCCCGTCGTGAAGCGCTGGCTGGACCAGCACCTGCTGAATGACTTGCGCCAAATTGTCGGCATCCCTGGGGTCGTCAAGGACCATGGCGTTAACACCATGCTGCAGCAGCCCGGAAATACCGCAATAGCGAGGGCCGCTTACCACCACCGGCAGGCCATGCGCCATAGCCTCCAGGACCACCATGGCAAAGGTATCTTCCAGCGTTGGATGCACCAGGCAATCCACGGCTGTGTAGGCAGGCCCAACCTCCTTCAGCGAACCCAGGAAAAGGACCCGCGCACCCAGCTTGAAGGCCTCAGCCTGCGCCCTGAACGCTGGAATATGCGCCGGGTTACCAACCACCGCCAGCACCACATCGGAAGGCAAGTGCACCATCGCCTCCAGCAGGGCCTGCAGGCCTTTCTTGCGGTAATCGTTCCCTGCAAACAGCAGGCAGCGCGCCTCAACCGGCAAGCCCAGCATCGCCCGCGCCTCCCGTTTTAGCGCGAGCGTCACAGCTTGCGCCGGCATCGTGATGCCCGGCGTGATAACCGAGACCATTTCCTTGCAGGCTGGATAACTGGCGGCCATGATGGCCTGCAGGCTGCCCGAGGTCACCACCACCTGACGGCCGGGGCGGGCCGCATACCGCAAGCGCTCCAGAGCCAGATAGGTCAGCAAACGCGGGCTGGTCACGATCTTGATCCACCGCAGCAGCAGGCGCCAGCCATTGATCCCATGGAGCAGGTTGTATTTGACCGGCAACACGTGAACCGTCTGGACGTTCCCATGCCAGGTGTTTTCATGCGAATGCACCACATCAAAGCCGCGCCGCGTGGCCCACCAGGTGGCCGTGGCAAACCACAACTGGTTGATCCAACGGGGCTTGCGCAAAGGCGCAGAAACACGGTGGTAGCTAACGCCCGGCCATTGGTGGTCTATTTCCTGGGCAAACACATGCATCTCGTGTACGGCGGACAGTTGCTCGACCAGCGCAATGGAGTAGCGCTCCGCGCCGCCGCCGGTGGATGAGAAAGTCCGGTTGAGTACCGCAATGCGCAGTTTTTGCCGGGCGGGGCCTGGATGCTCCGCCGGATTCAGGGAAGGCGGGCTCATTGATGTCGGCGGTCTTCGTAGCCGGTCGCGATCTTGAGCCAGAAAACCGGCAGGCTGGTCGAGCGAAGCACGGGCACCCGTGGCAGTTGCAACAGATCCATCTGCGCATGGCAGCGACTCCGCGCGGTGGTCGTGGCCGTCACAAAGCCCTGTTCACGCGCCATGGCCACGTGCTTGGACTCGTAGCTGCCATATGGATAACAAAAATGCCGCACAGGCTGCCCGATGACCGATTCAAGCCCGGCTTTTCCCTGGGCCATCTCCACGCGGCACCCGGCCTCGTCAGTCGCCAGCAAATTCACGTGCTGGTGCGTGTGCGAACCAATCTCCTGCCCGGCTGCCACCCATTGGCGTATTTCGGCTTCGTTCATCAGCGGCGTCTGCGCAATACCCAAACCCGCATCCCACACATTGGTCTTGCCCAGCAGCCCGCTCACCGCATAGCAGGTGGACGAAAAGCCCTGTTTCAGCAAAGCTGGCAAGGCATGCGTGAGGTTGTTCTGGTAGCCGTCGTCAAAGGTAATGCCAACGACACGGCCGTCGCGCTCGCCACTGAGGTAAGGCTGCAGGCCGCTCATGGACAAGCCGGTGTAGCCCAGCAGCTTAAGCCAGGCCATTTGCCGGGCAAACGCCTTGGGCGACACATAGAGGCTGCGAAAAGGACTGCCTTTGGGCGGCGCTTCGGCAATCTGGTGATAGACCAGAATGGGAATGGGCCTGCGGTTCGCGGTGCAAGCTGTTGCGAGAATGGCCGGAAGGTCGCTTGCGCTCATAGCAAAACGATGTCGTACTGTTCCTGCGCCATGGCCGCTTCAGCCTGCAGCGAAATGGGCTTGCCGATGAAGTCGCTCAGGCCGGCCAGGTGCTGGCTTTCCTCGTCCAGGAAAAGCTCAATCACCTTGGGGGAAGCCACCACCCTGAATTCCCGCGGGTTGAACTGGCGCGCTTCGCGCAGGATCTCGCGCAGGATGTCGTAACCCACACTGCGCGCCGTCTTGACCACGCCTTTTCCCATGCAGGCGCTGCACGGCTCGCACAACTGGTGGGCCAGAGACTCGCGTGTTCGCTTGCGGGTCATTTCCAGCAGTCCCAGCGCCGAAAACCCGTTGACTGCGGTCTTGATGCGGTCCCGCGCCAGCTGCTTCTGGAACTCGGCTAGCACCGCATCGCGGTGGTTTTCCTTGATCATGTCAATGAAATCGACAATCACAATGCCGCCGAGATTGCGCAGGCGAAGCTGCCGGGCAATCGCCTGCGAGGCTTCCAGGTTGGTCTTGAAGATGGTGTCGTCAAAATTCCGGGCACCGACAAATCCACCCGTATTGACGTCGACAGTCGTCAGGGCTTCGGTCTGGTCAATGATCAGGTAGCCGCCTGACTTGAGGTCAACACGCCGGCCCAGCGCCCTGGCAATGTCTTCGTCAATGTTGTAAAGGTCAAAAATCGGGCGTTCACCGCTGTAAAGCTGAAGCTTTTGCACAGTTGCCGGCATGAACTCCACCGCGAAGGCCTTCAGGTTGTCAAACTGCTCGCGGGAATCGATGCGGATGGTTTGCGTGCCCTCCACCACCACGTCACGCAACACGCGCTGCAGCAGGTTGAGGTCCTGGTGCAGCACAGACGCAGGCGGCAGGCGCAGCGAGGCCTCCTTGATGCGCGACCAGGTTTTGCGCAGGTAGGCAATGTCCTCTCCCAGTTCGGCATCGGTGGCATCCTCGCCATTGGTCCGGAGGATAAAGCCGCCGCCCATGTCCCCGGTCAGGGCCTGGACACGCTGGCGCAGGTCCTCGCGCTGGCGCGGGGGTATTTTTTGCGACACGCCAATGTGATTGTCCTGCGGCAAAAAAACCAGCAGCCTGCCGGCGATGCTGATTTGCGCCGTCAGCCGCGCGCCCTTGGTGCCAATCGGATCCTTGAGAACCTGGACCATCACGGCCTGTCCCTCAAAGAGCTGTTTTTCGATGGGCTGAAGGGCTGCCATTGCCGGCGATGCCGAGGTAGAGGTCGATGTGCCGGCAGCCTGGAGTTCTGTCTCTGCATGACGGCTGTTGATGCTGCTCATCAGATCGGCAACATGCAGAAAAGCCGCCCGGTCCAGGCCAATGTCGATAAAGGCCGACTGCATGCCCGGCAACACGCGTGCGACCTTGCCCAGGTAAACATTGCCAACCAGGCCGCGCTCCAGCGTGCGTTCGACCTGCAACTCCTGGACCGCACCGAGCTCCACCACGGCCACACGGGTTTCCTGGGGCGACCAGTTGATCAGTATGTCTTGTTGCATGGCTCTATCGTAGCCGCTAGTGGCTTCGCTGCTGGCTGGCCACTGCTAGATTTTGAGGCCGGCGGCGCGCAGGAGCCATGCAGTCTCATGCAGGGGCAATCCCATGATCCCGGAATAACTGCCGCTGATATGCGAGATGTACATGGCCACCCTGCCCTGCACCGCATAGGCGCCGGCTTTCCCCATGGGTTCGCCCGACGCGACGTAGGACCTGATCTGGGCCGCGGTCATCGGTGCAAACGTGACGCGGGAAATGCTGAGCGCCTCAGTCCGCCGGCGTCCCTGCTGCACGGCCACTGCGGTGAGCACGCGATGGGTGGCACCGGAGAGCTGGCGCAACATGCGGGTCGCTTCAGCCGCGTTTTCGGGCTTACCCAGAATCGACCGGCCCAGGGCCACGGTGGTGTCCGAGCACAGAATAGGTGCCGGGGCCAGCCCCTGGCGCTTCGCGCGTTCGCTCGCCGCGTCCAGCTTGAGGCGGGTTACCCGCTTGACGTAAGCCACCGGAGACTCCTTGCCCAGCACGGCTTCCAGCGCTTCGGTGTCCTCGCCGGCAGCGGGCGCCAGACGCTGGTAGCGCACGCCGAGCTGCTCCAGCAACTGGGCTCGCCGCGGGCTTTGCGAAGCCAGGTAAACAAAATCAGCAGCAGGCATGGCTACTCACACGGGGACCCGGTTGCCCGCGGGCAGCCCGTAAAAAACCAGACACGGCGTCAGACGTGAACACCATGCTATTCGCGGTGATAGGGATGGTTGATGGTGATGCTCCAGGCCCGGTAAAGCTGCTCGATCAGCAACACCCGCACCATGGCATGTGGCAGGGTCAGATCGGAAAGGCGCAGGCGTTCATGCGCTGACTGCTTGAAGGCGGCATCCAGCCCATCCGGCCCACCGATCACGATGGCCACGTCGTCACCCGACAATTGCCATACCTTGAGTTTTTCGGCGAGCGCCACGGTGGTCACTGCGGTACCGCGTTCATCCAGCGCCACCACGCGGGTTCCGCGGCTGATGACGCCTTCAATGCGTGCGCGTTCAGCCGCCAGCAGGTTCTCGAGGGTTTTGGATGCGCGCGGCTCGGTTTTAACCGCCTTGAGTTCGACCTTCAGCTCGGGCGGAAAACGCTTGGCGTAGTCGTCGTAAGCCGTTTGCGCCCAGTCGGGCACTTTCTGGCCGACGGCTACGATCGTCAGCCTCATTTGCTCCGGGGGGCGGATTTCCTGGCTGCCGGCTTCTTGGCTGCAGTCTTGGCCGCGGTCTTGGCGGCAGCTTTCTTGGCCGGAGCCCTTTTGGGCGCAGGCACTTTCACGATCGGTGTCCTGGTAGCCGGCTTTGCGGCAGGTTTTGCAGCGGATTTCGCGGCCGCAGGCTTGGCCGTTGCCCTGCCCGCTTTCGCTACCGGCTCGGCGGCGGGTGTTGCCTGGTTCCGTTTGGCGGTCCAGTCACTGGTTTTTCCGACCTTGCCCACATACCCCGGGGCATGGTCCTTGACCACTGTTTTCACGGCCGGCTTGGCAATGCGCGCGCCGCGTGCAGCGGTGGATTTTGTTCCGGCCTTGGCGCCTGCTTTCGGTTTTGCACCGGCTTTCGGTTTGGGCTCTGCCGCGGGTTCGGGCTTTGACGCCTTCACCAACGGTGCGGGTGCTCCCAGCTTCAACTTGATCGGCTTCTCGCCCCAGAGTTCTTCAAGATGGTAGTACTGGCGGATCGTGGGCTGCATGATGTGCGCGACGGCAGCGCCGCAATCCACGATGATCCACTCTCCGTTGTCTTCTCCTTCAATCCGGGGCTTGGCAAAACCCGCGTCGCGCACGGCATCGCGCACGCTGGCCGCAAGGGCCTTGGTCTGGCGGTTGGAGGTTCCGGAAGCAACGATCACGCGCTCAAAGAGCGAGGTGATGTGCTCTGTGTCAAATACCTGAATGTCCTGCGCCTTGACATCCTCCAGGCCGTCAATGATGGCCCGCTGCAATTTCTGCACATCTTTCTTGTCGGCGGTGCTGGTGGTTTTGACAGTGATAGAGGTCATGCAGGGCTTTGCTTCAATGAGGGTGGAATTAAGGGAGACTGTAAAGCTGGTGGAGCGAAATATAACGCGCAACCGGCTCAGGGACCAAGTGCGCGATTTCCCCGGCGGTAGCTGCACCCGAAGCCATCAGATGGCGGATATGGGTTGCGCTGACAGGCATCAGGGGCAGTTCCAGCGTCAAAAAGCGGCTGCTTTGCCCCGGATAGGCATCAAATTTGGATTGATCCAGCGTGGATTCTATGCGACCAGCTATACAAATTATAGCAAGTTGCAGAATATCCCTCCAGCGGTGCCATTGCCGGAACGCCGAAAACTGGTCCGCACCGATGATCAGGTAGAGCCGGGCCTGCGGATTTTCCGCCTGTAGAGCCTCCAGCGTATCAATCGTGAAGGTCGGCCCCGCACGCTGCAATTCGCGCTCGTCCAGCACAATGCGCGGCAGGTCCTGAAACGCCAGCCGAGTCATGGCCAGCCGGTGAACAGCCGCACTGAGCTGCCTGGCCTTGTGCCAGGCCTGCCCGGTAGGAATGATGTGCAGCGCGTCCAGCTCCAGCTGGGCCAGGGCCACCAGCGCCAGCGCCACGTGGGCATTGTGCGGCGGATCGAACGCCCCACCAAACACCCCGATGCGTCTCACCTGCGTCTCCTGCTGCTGGACGGCAGGCTCTTCCGGGGAAGGGGTCGCGGCACTCAAACCCAGTCCCGCCTGATCAGAAACTCTTTGTACAGGCGCTCTTCGGGGGAGCCGGCTTCAACCTGGTGCTGGTAGGCCCAGCTGGCCAGCGGCGGCATGGACAGCAAAATGGACTCGGTGCGACCGCCCGACTGCAGGCCAAAATGCGTGCCGCGATCCCAAACCAGGTTGAATTCCACATAGCGGCCACGCCGGTAAAGCTGGAAATTGCGCTCGCGCTCCCCATAGGGCAGGTTCTGACGCCGCCTCACGATCGGAAGGTAGGCTTGAAGGAAGGAGTCCGCCACGCTTTGCATCATGGCAAAGCTCTGGTCCAGGCCCAGCTCCTGGAAATCATCGAAAAATATGCCGCCTATGCCGCGCTGCTCCTGGCGGTGCTTGAGATAAAAATACTCATCACACCATTGCTTGAAGCGCGGATATTTGTCGCTGCCGAACGGCGCCAGCGCATCCTTGCAGGTCTGATGGAAATGCACGGCATCCTCGTCAAACCCGTAATAGGGCGTCAGGTCCATACCGCCGCCAAACCAGCACACAGCATCTGCCGGACCGGCGGAAATCGGTGTGGCAGCCAACATGCGCACGTTCATGTGCACGGTGGGTACATAGGGATTGCGGGGGTGAAACACCAGCGACACGCCCATGGCCTCAAACGGCGCGCCGGCAAGCTCGGGCCGGTGCTGCGTCGCCGAGGGAGGCAACCTGGGGCCGCGCACATGCGAAAACCCGCAACCCGCGCGCTCAAACACCTGGCCCTGCTCCAGGATTTTGGTGATGCCGTTTCCCTGCAAGGGCTCGCCCGGCTCCTTTTGCCAGGGGTCGGCCAAAAATTGCCCGCCATCGAGTTCAGCAACGGCTGCGGTGATGCGCTCCTGCAGTCCCAGCAAAAAGGTGCGAACGCCCAAAAGATCAGTCATCTCATTGACCCACGTAATGACCCATGTTACAGGCCGCAGTGGCACCCGGCACCGACAGGGCACCGGAATCCGGCACCGCCAGCCCTGGGCGCCAAGCTGCGCCCATCAGGACTTGATGGCCCGGTGGCCGATGTCCTTGCGGTATTGGGCGCCGTCAAATTGAATGGACTGGGCGACCTCGTAAGCGCGCTGCTGGGCCGATTTGACCGTGCCGCCCAGCGCAGTGACGCACAGCACGCGACCACCCGCAGTAACGGTGGCGCCGTCCTGCTTGAGGGTGCCGGCGTGAAACACCATGGCGTCTTCGGCGGCTTTAGGCAGGCCATGGATGACATCGCCCTTGCGCGGGTTGAGCGGGTAACCGTGCGCCGCCATCACCACACCAAGGGCCGGACGACGGTCCCACTCCAGTTCGACCTGATCAAGGGTGCCGGAAGTGGCCGCCATCATCACGTCAAACAGATCGGTTTTCAGCCGCATCATGATGGGCTGGGTTTCCGGGTCGCCCATGCGGCAGTTGAATTCGAGCGTCTTGGGCCGACCCTGGCCATCAATCATGAGGCCGGCGTAAAGGAAACCGGTGAAGGGAATGCCGTCTTTTTCCATGCCCTTGATGGTGGGCAGAATAATCTCCCGCATGGCGCGGGCATGCACATCCGGCGTCACCACGGGGGCCGGTGAATACGCCCCCATGCCACCCGTATTTGGGCCCTGGTCGCCGTCCAGCAGGCGTTTGTGGTCCTGGCTGGTGGCCATGGCGGTCACGTTTTTGCCATCGCACATGACGATGAAACTGGCCTCCTCGCCCTGGAGAAACTCCTCAATCACCACCCGCGCACCACCCTCGTTGTGGGTGACGCCCAGCACGTTGTGGTCCGGGCTGGTGGCCAACATGAACTCGATCGCCTCATGCGCCTCATGCAGCGTCATGGCAACCACCACGCCCTTGCCGGCCGCCAGGCCATCGGCCTTGACCACAATGGGCGCACCCCTTTCGTCGACGTAGGCGTGCGCCGCTACGGCATCGGTAAAGGTTTCGTATTCAGCCGTCGGAATGCCGTGGCGCTTCATGAAGGCCTTGGAAAAAGCCTTGGAACTTTCCAGCTGGGCGGCCGCTTTGGTCGGGCCAAACACCCTGAGGCCATGGGCGCGGAATTCATCGACAATGCCGGCGGCCAGCGGTTGCTCCGGCCCCACCACGGTAAGGGCTATTTTTTCGGCCAGGGCCCATGCGCGCAGCCCCTGGACGTCGGTGATGCTGATGTTCTCCAGCCGCGCATCCAGCGCCGTGCCGCCATTGCCCGGTGCCACATACACCGCCTGTACCTTGGGCGATTGGGCCAGTTTCCAGGCCAGCGCGTGCTCACGGCCGCCGCCGCCAATAACAAGAACTTTCACGGGAGGTTCAATCTAAAAAACAGCAAATAGCTGAGGTACAAAATAAGAAAAAAGACGACACCGAGAACGATCTTGACGACGGCCCGGCCGCGGCGCTGCAATTCGAGCGCCTGGTCATTGACCGTGCCGGCCTTCACGATGTTGGCGCGGGTCTCATCGACCAGCGACTTCTGCATGGCAAGGGATTCCTTTTGCAGGTCCATCGCCTGGCTGCGCAGGCGGTTTCCTTCCTGCAGCAGGTTTTCGATGCGAGCCAACCGCTGCGCGGTATCGGTGTTCTGCTCCATGGTCACTCAGATGTGTCCAGCGCGGCATTGTGAAAGACTTCCTGCGTGTCGTCCAGGTCTTCCAGCACATCCAGCAGCTTTTGCATCTTCCGGGCATCTTCGCCGGTCAGCTCGATCATGTTATCGGCACGCATGGTGACTTCGGCCAGCTCGGGCTTGAGCGCGGCAGCCTCCAGCGCTTTTTTGACAGCTTCAAAATCGGTGTAGGGCGTCAGCACCTCGATGGCGCCGTCGTCATGCGTGATCACATCGTCGGCACCCGCTTCCAGCGCCACTTCCATGACCTTGTCCTCGCTGGTGCCGGGCGCAAAAATCAGCTGGCCACAGTGTTTGAACTGAAAAGCCACCGAACCTTCGGTCCCCATGTGGCCGCCGTGTTTGGCAAACGCATGGCGAACTTCCGCCACGGTGCGCACCCGGTTGTCCGTCATGCAATCGACAATGATGGCCGCCCCGCCAAAGCCGTAGCCTTCATAACGGACTTCTTCATAGTGAACGCCTTCAAGGCTGCCGGTGGCTTTGGCGATGCCGTACTTCACGTTATCGGCCGGCATGTTGGCAGCCTTGGCTTTGTCAACAGCCAGGCGCAGGCGCGGGTTGGTGCCCAGGTCACCCCCACCCATACGGGCCGCGACCATGATCTCCCGCATCACGCGTGTCCAGACCCGCTGGCGTTTTTCATCCTGGCGACCCTTGCGGTGTTGAATATTCGCCCATTTGCTATGACCAGCCACGGAAATCCTTCGTAATTGATTTAATCTACGTCCATCATTTTACTTTTAGGAAGCCCTGCATAGCCCCCTGCGAGGCCCTGTAGCCCGGATCGGGATGAGCTGCAAGCTTCCTTACACCCCAGGACACTGCCATGGTCGAACCCTTATTGATTGCCAAGAATGCGTCTATCCATTGTGAGCTTATTCCGGGGCTTGCCAACCGCCACGGCCTGATTACCGGCGCCACCGGCACCGGCAAGACCGTCACGCTGCAAACGATGGCTGAAAATTTCTCGAAAATCGGTGTGCCCGTCTTCATGGCGGACGTCAAGGGAGACCTGACCGGCATCAGCCAGGCTGGCAGCATCGGTGAAAAAATGGCCGGCATCCTCAAGGAGCGCGGCATTGAGGCTCCCGAACCCCTGGCCTGCCCGGCCACGCTGTGGGACGTGTTCGGCGAGCAGGGGCACCCCGTTCGCGCCACGGTGTCGGACATGGGCCCGCTGCTGCTGGGCCGCATGCTCAACCTCAACGAGACCCAGGCAGGCGTGCTCAACCTCGTGTTCAAGATTGCCGACGACAACGGCCTGCTGCTGCTGGACCTGAAGGACCTGCGGGCCATGCTGCAGTACGTGGGCGACAACGCCGGCCAGTTCACCACGCAATACGGCAACGTCAGCGCCGCCAGCGTGGGCGCCATACAGCGCGGCCTGATGCAGATCGAAAGCCAGGGCGCAGACAAGTTCTTTGGCGAGCCCATGCTCAACATCAGCGACTTCATGCAAACCGACGGCGCCGGGCACGGGATGATCAACATCCTGGCGGCCGACCGGCTGATGAATTCGCCGCGCCTGTACGCCACCTTCCTGCTGTGGATGCTGTCCGAGCTGTTTGAGCAGTTGCCCGAAATCGGCGATCCTGAAAAACCCAAGCTGGTGTTCTTCTTTGACGAAGCGCATTTGCTGTTCAATGAAGCACCCAAGGTGCTGGTTGAACGCATCGAGCTGGTGGTGCGCCTGGTGCGCTCCAAGGGCGTGGGCGTGTATTTCGTGACGCAAAACCCGCTGGACATTCCCGACTCCGTCCTGGCCCAGCTGGGCAACCGGGTGCAGCACGCCCTGCGCGCCTTCACGCCGCGCGACCAGAAAGCCGTCAAGGCGACCGCCCAGACCATGCGACAAAAACCCGGGCTGGACATCGAGACGGCCATCACCGAGCTGGCCGTGGGCGAGGCGCTGGTGAGTTTTCTCGACAGCAAGGGCCGCCCCAGCATCACCGAGCGCGTCTATGTGCTGCCGCCCGGTAGCCAGATCGGCCCAATCACCCCCCAGCAACGCCAGTCGCTGTTGCAAAACTCGCTGGTCGCGGGCGTCTACGAAAAGGAAGTCGACCGTGAATCCGCCTACGAAAAAATCAAGGGGCGCGCTGATGCCGCGGCCGAAGCGGCGGCCAAAGCCCCCGCTGGCGGCGCGGCGGGCGAGTCTGCCTCCGGCGGCATCCTGGGTGGCCTGAACGATGTGCTGTTTGGCAGCACCGGCCCACGCGGCGGCCGGCACGAAGGCCTGGCGCAAAGCATGGCCAAGTCGGCCGTCCGCACCATGGGTTCCGCCGTCGGGCGAGAGATCATCCGGGGCGTGCTGGGCGGTATTTTTGGCGGCAAGCGGCGCTAAGCCAAATAAAAGAGTAAAAGACTAAGAGCCGCTAGCAAAACCCAGCGCAGTGGTCCTGGCCAGGCGTGCCGCCGCAGACAGTGCTGTAGCACGGCAAGGCGGCACAACGACGCCAGGAGGGTTTTGTTAGTGGCTCTAAAAGACGCCAAAGCAACATCGCCGTTCATCACGGCCCTGTTGCAATGCCACAGGCGGCGATATGCTGCCGGGCAGTACTCGGACGCCTGCTGGGCATGCCGCCCGCCCCGCTGCTCTGGCCCTGTTCCCCCTGCGTCATGTAGCCGCCGCGCCGCCTGTCGCAAATTAGCGACCGGCAAGGCGTTCCGGGCTTGTCAAGCTCAACAGCCGTCGCTACATTGGGATTTTGGAAGGACACACAATGCCCTCTGAAGTTGCCGCGAAATCTGTCGATGCCGCGTCCGCGCCAGCCTCATCCCTTGCGCCATCCGCCACTTCGTCCATTTCGTCCGCCTCGTCCGCTTCATCCATTTCTTCCGATTCGTCCACCTCACCCCGCCATATCCGCCTGACCTCGCACGCCGGCGGCCAGGGCGCCCTGACCATTCACTGGGGTGCGGCCAGCGCGGCCGAACGCGGGCCGGTGGTGGGCACCACCACGCGGCGCAGCCACCGCAACGTCATCGGCACGCACAGCGGCTCCTACAGCGTCTACCGCGCGCTGGCCATCGCGTCAGGCGCTCTGTCGCGCCAGCACAGGGCAGACCTCACCAACACCACGCCCACCGACCTGATCGGCCCCTATCCCCAATGGAGCGAACCCGGCCGCATCGTTTCCCTGGACCCCTGGGGCGCCGCGGTGGCCGACGTGTTTTCCGCCGAGTTGGCCGCCGGCTACGACATCCGCCCGACAATCGCCATCACCAAGGCCCATGTGATCCTGCCTGAAGTCATTGAGGCGCTGCAGTCGGGGCGCCTCAAGGCCGACGGCAAGTACCTGACTGACGGTGGCGCCGCCATGGTCACGAAGGCCGCCATCGAGCCCGTCTGGTATTTGCCCGAGGTGGCCCGGCGCTTTGGTTGCAGCGAAACCGACTTGCGCCGCGTGCTGTTCGAGGAAACCGGCGGCATGTACCCCGAACTCGTCACCCGCAGCGACCTGGAGGTGTTTTTGCCCCCCATCGGCGGGCAGACCGTCTACATCTTTGGCAACCCGCAGGACCTGGCCAACCCCGCCATTGAACTGACAGCGCGGGTGCATGACGAATGCAACGGCTCGGACGTATTTGGCTCGGACATCTGCACCTGCCGCCCTTACCTCACCCACGCCATCGAGGAATGCATCCAGGGTGCGCAGCGCGGCGGCGTGGGCCTGGTGGCCTATTCGCGCAAGGAAGGCCGGGCGCTCGGCGAGGTCACCAAGTTCCTGGTCTACAACGCGCGCAAACGCCAGGTGGGCGGCGACACCGCCGACCAGTACTTCGCCCGCACCGAATGCGTGGCCGGCGTGCAGGACATGCGTTTTCAGGAGCTCATGCCCGATGTGCTGAGCTGGCTGGGCGTGCGCAAGATTCACCGCCTGGTGTCCATGAGCAACATGAAGTTCGATGCCATCATCAAGGCCGGCATCGAGATCGGCGAGCGCGTGAATATTCCGGACGCGCTGATTCCCGAAGATGCGCGCGTGGAAATGGATGCCAAGATGGCCGCAGGCTATTTCACGCCGGGGCCGGTGCCCGACGCCGAAGAGCTCAAAAAGGCCAAGGGACGGGAACTTGATACCTGAGCCCCCAATTTTACGGACGCATCAGCCATGAAAAAAATAGCTGGTGACGCCCAACTGCTGTCGGCTGCGGCCGAACTGCGTTCTACAGAAACGATACGGACGCGGGCCCGCGCCCTGCTCGAACGGGCACGCCGCGGCGAGTCGGCCTGGTTCACGGTCAACGACGGGGCGCTGGACACCGCCGCCGTACTGGTCGCCGAACTGACCCGCGCCCGCTACCCGGATCTCAAGATTCCGTACCACAGCCGCTGGCGGCACTTTGAAGCCGGCGGCGTGGACCGGACCGGCCAGTTAAACGCGGCGCTGGCACAGGTTTCGGCGGCTGAACGGGCACGCGCCCAAATCGACCTGGCCCTGGTCAGCGTGCTGCTGGATGCCGGCGCCGGCCCCGACTGGACCTACCGGGAGCCCGCGCAGGCGGAACACCCCGGGCACGAATACAGCCGGTCGGAAGGTCTGGGCGTGGCCAGCTTTCATGCCTTCATGGCTGGCCTGTTTTCCAGCGATCCATCACTGCCATTGCAGGCCGACACCCAGGGACTGAAAGCCGTCACGGCCGAACGGCTGGGCCAGGCCTTTCAGGTCACAGCCAGCAATCCGCTGGTGGGCCTGGAGGGGCGTGCAGCGCTGCTGCGCCGCCTGGGCCAGGCACTGCAGGATCAGCCGGCCCTGTTTGGCCAGCCGGGGCGACCCGGCCACCTGTTCGACCTGCTGGTTAAACAACAACCACAGCAATCGTTCAAGGTTGAGACGGAACAAACAAAGACAGATCAGGAACAACGGCCCGCCGTTCACGCACACGAGCTGCTGTCGGTGCTACTGACGGGTCTGGCACCCATCTGGCCCGCGCAGAACGCCATTGAAAACATTGCGCTGGGAGATTGCTGGCGGCACGCCGCGGCTTGCGGCGGTAGTGCGACCAAGAGTGCGGCCAACGGGGTGGCCAGTGGTGTGGTCGGCAGCGCTCCGGCCAGCCTCAGCGACGGCTGGATGCCTTTTCACAAACTGTCGCAGTGGCTCGCCTACTCGCTGCTGGAGCCGTTTGAATGGGCTGGCATTCGCGTGCAAGGGCTGGACGCGCTGACCGGGCTGCCCGAATACCGCAACGGCGGCCTCTTCCTGGACGCCGGCGTGCTGCGCCTGAAGGATGAGTCGCAGGCCGGGCAACTGCATGGCGCCGGCGATGAGCTGATTGTGGAATGGCGCGCACTGACGGTGGCCCTGCTGGACGAACTTGCACCGCTGGTCCGCGAGCAGTTAGGATTGACTGCCGAGCAGATGCCGCTGGCCTGCGTGCTTGAAGGGGGGACCTGGGCCGCCGGGCGGGCACTGGCACAGCAACTGCATGGCGGCCAGCCGCCCCTGAACATCGAGAGCGACGGCACCGTCTTTTGAAGCAATAGCTTGAATCAAGAATAAAGCGCATCACAACATGACCACTCGCAGCGACAAAGTCCACGTCATTGACCACCCGCTCGTGCAGCACAAGCTCACGCTGATGCGGCGCAAGGACGCCTCCACCAACACCTTTCGCACCCTGCTGAACGAGCTGAGCTTGCTGATGGCCTACGAGGTCACGCGCGACATGCCCATGCAGGAGATCGAGATCGAAACGCCGCTGGAAACAATGACGTCCAGGGTCATCGATGGCAAAAAACTGGTCTTCGTTTCCATCCTGCGTGCCGGCAACGGCATCCTGGAGGGCATGCTCAGCGTGGTGCCCGGCGCGCGCGTTGGCCATGTGGGCCTGTACCGCGACCCGAAAACGCTGACTGCGGTCGAGTACTACTTCAAGATGCCGCACGACATGCAGGAACGTGACGTCGTTATCGTCGACCCCATGCTGGCCACGGGCAATTCCGCCATTGCAGCCGTCGACCGGCTCAAGGAACTCAACCCGAAGTCCATCAAGTTCGTCTGCCTGCTGACCTGCCCGGAAGGCATCGCCGCCCTGCAAAAAGCCCACCCAGACGTGGCCATCTACACCGCGGCCATCGACCGCCAGCTCAACGACCACGGCTACATCCTGCCCGGTCTGGGTGATGCGGGCGACCGTATCTTCGGCACCAAGTAGCCGTCAGGCAACCGCTAGCAATCGCCAGGCAACCGTCAGGCAGCCGCTACACTCCCCGCATGTTTTTACCTACGTTTGCACGGCGCGCCGCCGGCGCCGCGCTGCTGGGCCTTGCCAGCCTGTTTTGCCCGGCTATTCAGGCCGCCCCCTACACCCCCGCCAGTGATTCAGAAGTCGTCGAGCGCCTGCCCGGCCGGGCCAGCGATCCGGCGCTCAGGCGTGTCGAGTCGCTGCGCCGGCAACTCGCTGCGCGGCCGGAAGACGCCATCCTGCGGGTAGAAATCGCGCGGCGCTATTTCGACATGGCCATGGCCCAGGGCGACCCGCGCTACGTGGGTTACGCCTCTGCGACGATCGCTCCGCTGGCTCCGCCGGCTGCGGCCGGGTCCGGCTACTGGCTGCTGCATGGGCTGATCCAGCAATACAGCCACAACTTCGAAGGCGCTCTGGCCAGCCTGGCCAAAGCCAGCCAGCTGGACCCCGCCTCGCCCGAGCCCCTGTCCTGGCGGGCCGCCGTCTTCATGGTGCAGGCGCGCTACGCTGAAGCCCTGGCCGACTGCGAGCGGCTGACGCCGCTGGCCGAGCCGTTGCTGGGCGCGGGTTGCATCGCCTATGTACGTGCCACCACCGGCCAGCTCGAGGCCGCCTTCGGGCAACTGGCCACCGCTGGCAAGGCCGCACCGCAGACCTCACCCGAGTTGCTGCTGTGGCTTGACACCCGGCTGGCAGAAATGGCGTGGCGGCTGCAGCGCCACGACGCCGCGGAGGGCTACTTCCGGGATGCACTCAAGCAAGGCATCACCGACCAGTTTCTGCTGGGAGCCTATGCAGACTTCCTGCTGGCACACCAGCGACCGGCAGAGGTGCTGAAACTGCTGGCCGGGTGGGAACGCTCCGACGTCCTGCTGCTGCGGCTGGCGCTGGCAGGCGCCGCCGCAGGCGACACGCGCGCTGGCGACTGGGCCGGGCAGCTGCGCGAGCGCTTCCAAGCGGCTGCGCAGCGCGGCGACCGGCTGCACGAGCAGGAGGCGGCGCGCTTCGAGCTTGACATCGAACACAACGCCGCCAAGGCGCTGGCACTGGCGGCCCGCAACTACCTGGTCCAGAAAGAGCCGCGCGATGCCGAAATCCTGATGCGTACCGCGCTCGCCGCCGGCCAGGCCAAGGCCGCACAGCCCGCCCTCGACTGGCTGCGCACCAGCCGCTACGAAGATCCGGCATTTGACAAACTCGCCACGCAGCTGGCCGCCCAGGGAGCCACACGATGAAGCGCGGCCTTGTGAAGCGCTTCCTTGTGCTGCTGGCCGCCCTGCTTTTGCAAGTCTTGCAAGGCACGGCCTGGGCCCACAAGCCTAGCGACAGCTACCTGACCCTGCGCGCCGCCTCCGGCAGCAGCGATATTGCCGTGCGCTGGGACATCGCCCTGCGCGACCTCGACTATGTGCTGCAACTCGACCGCGACGGCAATGGCGAACTGACCTGGGGCGAAGTCCGGCAGCGCAGCGACGAGATCACGCGGCTGGCCATCAACCGGCTGGAGCTCACCGTGGCTGACAAGCCCTGCGCCTGGGTCACTAGCAGCCCGCTCGCGCTCGACAGGCACAGCGACGGCACCTACGCCGTGCTCAGCCTCACCGCGCAGTGTGCCAACCTATCCGGCGTGCTCAAGGCGCGCTATTCCCTGCTGTTCGACGTGGACCCGTCCCACCGGGGCCTGGTGCAATGGATAGCGCCCGGCACCGAGAGCGCCCAGGCGCTGGTCTTCGGCACCGACTCGGCCGAGCAGTCACTGGCGCTGCAACCCGCCGGCGCCTGGCAAACCCTGCGCCAGTACCTGCTCGATGGCGTCTGGCATATCTGGATCGGCTACGACCACATCCTGTTTCTGCTGGCGCTGCTGCTGCCGTCCGTGCTGATGCGGCGCCAGGGCCAATGGGAACCCGCCCCCCGGCTGGGCGGCGCTGTCAAAGAGGTGGTCAAGGTGGTCACGGCCTTCACGCTGGCCCATTCCATCACACTCAGCCTGGCGGCGCTGCAGATCATCAGCCTGCCCTCGCGGCTGGTCGAGTCAGCCATCGCGGCCTCGGTGGTCGTGGCGGCGCTGAACAATCTGCGCGGCACGATTGAGGGCCGGCGCTGGGTGATGGCCTTCGTGTTTGGCCTGCTCCATGGCTTCGGTTTTGCCTCGGTGCTGGCCGACCTGGGCCTGCCGCAAAATGCGCTGGTGCTGGCGCTGGTGGGCTTCAATGCCGGCGTGGAAGTGGGCCAGCTGGCCATCGTCGCCGTGTTTTTGCCGCTGGCGTTCTGGCTGCGCGCCACAAAGTTCTACCGCGTGGGCGTGCTCAAGGTCGGCTCACTGTTGGTGGCCATGCTCGCAAGCTGGTGGCTGGTGCAAAGGCTGTTTGATCTGTAGTATCGTTTTTGGCATTGCTCTGTGGTCCGCCAGCGATGGCGCAGGCGCTGAGGAAACCCTGCCCCGAGGGTGACGATAAAACCAGCACGGTGTGGCGCGCTGGCTGGCAGCAGCTCTCCCGTTCCACTGACCACTGACCACTGACCACTGACGCATTCCATCCTCGGGGGTTTCATGCTCGATTTACTGATCACCAACGCGACGCTGCCGGACGGCCGAACCAGCATGTCTGTTGCCGTGCAGGGCGGCCGCATCACCGCGGTGGAGCCTGGCCTCAGCGCCCCCGCCCATGAAACGGTAGACGCAGGCGGCTACCTGCTCAGCCCGCATTTTGTGGACCCGCACTTCCACATGGACGCCACCCTCAGCTACGGCCTGCCGCGTGTCAACGAGAGCGGCACCTTGCTCGAAGGCATCGCCGTGTGGGGCGAGCTGAAACCCACGCTGACGGCCGACGCCATCATTGAACGCGCCCTCACCTACTGCGACTGGGCCGTCGCCAAGGGCCTGCTGGCCATTCGCAGCCATGTGGACACCAGCGACCCCAGCCTGCTGGCTGTGGACGCGCTGCTGGAAGTCAAGAAACAGGTCGCGCCCTACATCGACCTGCAACTGGTCGCCTTCCCGCAAGACGGCGTGCTGCGCACCCAAGGCGGTGTTGAAAACCTCAAGCGCGCGCTGGACAAGGGCGTCGACGTGGTCGGCGGCATCCCCCACTTCGAACGGACCATGGCCGACGGGGCGGCGAGCGTGAAGCTGCTCTGCGAAATCGCCGCCGAGCGCGGCCTGCTGACAGACATGCATTGCGACGAGTCCGACGACCCGCTGTCGCGCCACATCGAAACGCTGGCCTTTGAAACCCAGCGCCTGGGCCTGCAAGGCCGCGTCAACGGCTCGCATTGCACGTCAATGCACAGCATGGACAACTACTACGTCAGCAAGTTGATTCCGTTGATAGCCGAGTCTGAGGTCAGCGTCATCGCCAACCCGCTCATCAACATCACCCTGCAAGGCCGCCACGACACCTACCCCAAGCGCCGAGGCATGACCCGCGTGCCCGAACTGATGGCCGCAGGCGTCAACGTTGCCTTCGGCCACGACTGCGTGATGGACCCGTGGTACGGCATGGGCAGCGGTGACATGCTGGAGGTGGCGCACATGGGCCTGCATGTGGCGCAGATGACCAGCCAGAAAGGCATTCGCCAATGCTTCGACGCGGTGACGACCAATGCGGCCAAGGTAATGCACCTGCAAGGCTATGGGCTGGAGGTGGGCTGCGATGCGAGTTTTGTGCTGCTGCAGGCGCGGGACGCGATTGAGGCGATTCGGCTGCGGGCGAATCGATTGAAGGTATGGAAGAAGGGAACGCTGCTGGCCGAGACGCCAGCGGCCACGGCGCAGTTGCGGATGACACTGCGATCACCAGCAACCAGCTTTATGCCTTCCCGGTAGTGTCTTCGCTGCCCGGGGCTTTGTTGGCCAGATCTTTGGCCAGGTGCGGCAGGTACTCCCGAACCAGCGTCTCCACCATGTCCGCCTGCGCCAGGTCCTTGGACTTCTTGAGGGGCTCGCGATGGATATCTTTGGAAAGCTCGCGCTTGATCCGGGCAAAGTCCAGTGGATGCACAGTGCGCATGCGCGCCATGGCGCCATTCACGCCGACCACAACCTGATCGAAACGGGGCACAGACAACAGCTTTTGCCCCATGGAGGCGCGAACAGGCCACAGATCCCCTTCGTCGGGTGTCAGCTGAAGCGGGTGTTCCGTCATGTCTTCCGGATCCGGCGGAAATCGGCGAATCAGGTCAATCTCGTAGCCTGAGGCGTTGCGCGCGGTGGAGTTGTCCAGTTCATCACGCTCAAAGGTCTTGTCGACCTTCTTCAGGATGCCGAGGAAGGACATCTTGCGGTCCTTCATCACTTCCATAAAGGCCGCTCTCCTGACGGTGTCGAAGAGCAGGTCAGCGTCCTGGGTGGCCATCACATCGCTTGGGAAACGCACACCCGCGGCGGTCTCGTAGGCAAACAGCGCGTGGGTTCCCACCACCAGAAAATGCTCAGCCACCCCGTAGCGCATCATCGCGTTGAGCACCTCAATCAGGATGTCCGGCGTTCGCCCCAGACGCAGCGCCTTGTTCATGCGCCTGTATTCCTCCGCCTTTTCCCGCAGAGTCTTTAGCCGAGCCTCAACCTCGGCTTTTCTTGTGGTGAACCGTTCATACTTCAACTCGTTCTCGGGTGAAGCGGGTCCGTGAGACCGCTGCCTGGAGTGAGCCGAGAGCGAAATAAGGTAGCGGCCGCCATCCTGCTCCCGCCAGAACATCGAGCCCCTGTGGCGAATAGCCTCCGCCTCCGCCTGCTCCAGCGCGGAGAAAAGCATCTCGGCATCGATGAGTTGCCGTTTTTGCTGCTCGTTCAGCTCATAAAAGGAATTCAAGGGCGTCTTCAATGTAAATATTGATTCTTCCAATTTACCTTGAAGAGTCTTAAACTTCAAGCTAAATTCATTAAATTACACTTTTACATTGAAGAAATCTGACTACGGGCGTCACCTTCGCCTTCGGCCACGCCACTGCCACTACAACTAGGCGTTGACTGAGCCGATAAACGATTCCGGGTAACGCAGGCCCGCAGCGGCATCGGGCGGAAATGCCTGGTCCAGCTCGGCCAGTTCTGCCTTGCTCAGTTCAAGGTCGAGAGCGGCGATATTCTGGTCAAGATACGTGCGCCGCTTTGTGCCGGGGATGGGAATGATGTCCTCGCCTTGAGCCAGCACCCAGGCCAAAGCCACTTGTGACGCCGTCGTGCCCTTGGCCCCGGCCAGTTGCTTCACCTTTTCCACCAGCTCGAGATTGCGGTTGAAGTTTTCACTCTGGAAACGCGGCGAAAAACGGCGACGGTAGTCGTCGGCAGGAATATCCTCCGGCTTTGAGAACGCGCCGGTGAGGAAGCCACGGCCGAGCGGCGAATAAGCTACCAGGCTCACCCCATGCTTGCGGCAAGCGGCCAATGTGCCGGTTACTTCCGGGTCGCGCGTCCACAGCGAATACTCGCTTTGCAAGGCGGCGATGGCATGCACCTTGCAGGCACGCTCGATAGTGGCAGCCGATGCCTCGGAAAGGCCAAGATAGCGCACCTTTCCGGCCTGCACCAGTTCAGCCATCGCGCCCACGGTGTCTTCGATCGGCACGGTCTTGTCGACGCGGTGCTGGTAATAGAGGTCAATCTGCTCAATGCCCAGGCGCTTGAGGCTGGCGTCGCAACTGGCCTTGACATATTCGGGGCGGCCATTGACCCCCCGCGCCGCCTCGTTGGCCGGGTCGCGCGACATGCCGAACTTGGTCGCCAGAAACACATCCTTGCGGCGTCCGGCAATGGCCTTGCCGATGAG
Organism: Polaromonas sp. P4_F4; assembly: GCF_056401355.1. Taxonomy (NCBI): domain Bacteria; kingdom Pseudomonadati; phylum Pseudomonadota; class Betaproteobacteria; order Burkholderiales; family Comamonadaceae; genus Polaromonas; species Polaromonas sp. P4_F4. The sequence continues at coordinate 69,649 of NZ_JBFUJO010000016.1, forward strand.
CAGTTCGTTGGTGTGCGGCCCATAGACGTCGGAGGTGTCGAGGAAATTGAGGCCCTGGTCCAGTGCGTGGTGAATGGTGGCGACGGACTCCGCATCGTCGCGGTTGCTGTAGAAGTCGCTCATGCCCATGCAGCCGAGGCCGATGGCGGAAATGGCGGGGCCGTTGCGGCCGAGGGTGCGGGTTTTCATGGTGTTCCTTCTGAAAATATTGAGTTGGGGAATGTCAAAAAAATGGGAAGGGCCAGCGTTTCAGGCACGTTTGGGCATTGTTCGCAGCTCCTGGTAGATGCGAATCTTCTTGCGGATGTATTGAAGCGTTTCACCGAGCGCGCGCATGTCTTCCTCGACCCGCCGGGCATGCTCTTCCAGCAGGGTTTGCCGCTCGGCCAGGCTGTGGGGCGCCTGCCCCTGGCGCAGCAGCTGCGCGTAACGCTGCATGTCGCGCATGGACATGCCGGTGGCACGCAGGCGCACCAGGAACTCCAGCCAGCGCATGTCAGTGTCGCTGTAGCGGCGCGCGCCGCCGCGGCGGTCCACGGGCGCAATCAGGCCGATCTGCTCGTAGTAGCGCAGGGTGTAGGCAGTTAAGCCGGTGGCCTTGGCGGCCTCGGCGATGCTCAGAGATGTGCTCATGCCGTTACTGTAAAACTTCGAGTGCACTCGAAGTCAAGCCATTATTTTTCTGCCTGGATACATGGCGCGAGGGGCGGTTTGGATGGACCTGTGATGCGGCGTGCTGCGACTACATGCCGGAGGTGGCACACATGGGCCTGCATGTGGCCGAAACGGCAGAGATGGTGGCGAGCTTGACCGTCGCCAACCGACCCGCCAAGACCGCCTTCTTCAAGGTAAGTTAAGAACTTCCAGCTTTCACCTTGAAGAGCATGCTTCTCAGGTTCTCAAGCCACCGGCAACACGATGTCGACCCGCCCGCCGCCCATCGAGCCGCGTGTGAGCTTGAGTTCCCCCTGGTGACTGGCCACCAGGTCGCTCACCACGGCCAGCCCGACGCCGTGCCCGGGCACGCGCTCGTCTCCCCGCACGTGGAGCCGCAGGGCGGACTCCGTGTCGCTGAACCCGGGGCCATCGTCCTCGATGCGGATGCACAGGCGCCCTGCTTCGCGCCACACCCGCACCATGATGCGGCTGCGCGCCCACTTGGCCGCGTTGTCCAGCAGGTTGCCCAGCATCTCGAACAAGTCGCCCTCGTCGATGCGCCAGGCCAGGTCGGGCGGGCACTCGACGCTGAAGTCCAACGCCCTTTCGGCATAGACCTTGGCCAGCGCGTCGCGAATGCGCTCCAGGATCGGCGCCACCAGAAGCGGCGGCGCAAAGCGCGCGGCGCCCCCCGCAATGGCGCGCCCCAGCTGGTGCTGCACGATGTCGTCCATGCGGCTCACCTGCTGGGCCACCGTTGCTGGTAGTTGCGCCGGCTCGGCCAGGGCGCTGCGCAGCACGGCCAGCGGAGTCTTCAAGCTGTGGGCCAGAAAGCTCAGCGCGTCGCGATGCCGGGTCTGGCGCTCGCGCTCCTGCTGGATCAGGGTGTTCAGGTTGTCCGTGAGGCCCGAGATTTCGGTGGGGTAGCGGCCCTCGATGCGCGATTGCTCACCCTCTTCGATGCGCCGGATCTCGCTGGCCACGCGCCGCAGCGGTGCCAAGCCCCACCGCAACAGCCACAGCTGGGCCAGCAACAGCAGCACGGCGGCGCCGCCCAGCCAGAGCCACAGGGTGCGGGTAAAGGCGCCAACCTCGCGGTCGAAGGCCGCGCGGTCTTCCAGCACCGTGAGCACCAGCGGTGCCTCACGCGCGGAGGCCTTCCAGGTGACGGCATAGCTGACCGACAGGAAGGACCCACCGGCCCCATCCACCGTCTCGTTGCGCCATTGACCGGGTTGCAGGCTGCGCCGGAACGGCGGCGGAAAGCCCAGGGTCGAGGCTGACTGCCACTGATCCCCCCGCAACACGTTGTAGATACCGGCGTACAGGCCAGACCCCGGCAGCGAGAGGCGCGGCTCCGCAAACTCGGGCGGCATCACCAGCGCACCGCCGGCATCAAGTTCGGCAGCTGCCAGCAGCAGGTAGACGGTGCTCTGCAGCCGGCCAAAGTGGACGGTGCGCACACTGTCCTCATGGGCACGCTGCACCGCCAGCCCCGCACCGGCCATGAAGGCCAGCAGCACCAGCGCAGCCCCCAGAAGCAGGCGGGCGCGGATGGAGTAGCCGGCCTTCATTCCAGGGTGAACCTGTAGCCCCGCCCCCGCACGGTGTCGATGGGGCCGAGGCTGCCGTCCGGGTCGAGTTTGCGCCGCAGCCGACCCACCAACACCTCCAGCACGTTGCTGTCGCGGTCTTCCCCGTGCGGGTACAGGTAGTCCGACAGCGCCTGCTTGGTGACGATGCCCGGGCGCTGGCGCACCAGATACTCGAGCAGGCGGTACTCGAACGCCGTGAGCTCCAGCACCGCGCCATTGAGCCGCACCGCCTGCGCCGACAGGTCGATGCTGAGGGGGCCGAGCGTCAGCACGTCAGAGGCCGTCTTGAGCGAGCGCCGCAGCAAGGCCTTGAGCCGCGCCGCCAGCTCCGGGTATTCGAAAGGCTTGACCAGGTAGTCGTCGGCCCCGGCCTCCAGCCCCACCACTTTGTCTTGCCAGCTGCCGCGTGCGGTGAGGATCAGGATGGGTATGGCACGCCCCTCCTGGCGCAGGCGCTGCACGATGGTCAGCCCGCTCAGCTTGGGCAGCCCCAGGTCGACGATGACCAGGTCAACCGGGTACTCGCGCGCCAGGAACAGGCCCTCTTCGCCGTCCTTGGCCTGGTCGACCCGGTAGCCATCGGCCTCCAGCTGGCGGGCCAGGGTGAGCCGCAGCGCGGCATCGTCCTCGATCAGTAACAAGCGCATGGGTTAAAGCTGCCGCAGGCGGCCCTAGTGTGGTGTTGCATGCTTGATGGCACAAATAAAAATGATGGATTTTTGGTCAGGGCAAGGCGCAAACCACAGCGATACCCGTAGGTATCGCGCGGATTTGCAACGCCGCCATGGCCGAAAAGACGCATTTTTATGTGCCAGATAGCGTGCAACACCACACTATCGAACCTGGCCGGTGGCGACGTCCACCTGGATCACGCGGACCTCACCAGCCGGCGTGACCACCTTGACGCGCCATACCGGCCGGCCCGAAGACTCGGACTTTTCGACGGACAGCACGCGGCCGCCACTGGCCCGCTGGGCCGCCGCGGCCGCGTCGTCACGGCTCAGGTCGGCCCAGGCCAGGCTGGATGCCACCAGCAAGGTGGCGCAGAGCAGTTTGGCAAATGCGTTCATCGTGCGTTCATCGGTTGTAAGCACCATAGTACTCGCGACCGCCACGGTCATCGCGCCTGCCCTGGTATTCGCTTGCGCCCTGGGACTCGCGCCCCACCGACGCCACCGGCTCCACCGGGGCCACCGAAACGCGCACAGGCAAGGTGCGGCCCGGCTTCTCGCGGGTCACCGTGCTGTAGACCTGACCGTGGTACTCGTACTCGACCTGGTAGCCCGTGAGGCGGGACTGCACGTCGTTGACAGTGTTGCAGGTTTGCACCTGGCGCTGCTGCGGCTGGGATGCCTGCTGGTAGCCACCACCCCAACCGTTCTGGTTGGCAAAGTGCTCGCCGGCCAGCGCGCCGACCACGGCACCGAGCGCGGTAGCGGCTTCGCGGCCGTGGCCCTTGCCGACCTGGTTGCCCAGCACGGCGCCGGCCACACCGCCAACCGCCAGCCCGCCGTAATTGCGCGAAGCGGCCACGGGTTGCTGCTCGGTCACCCACTGGCTGGTGCACTCGTTGCGCGGCACGGAGACGTTCTCGTATTGGGGGTTGACATTGCGCACGCGGGCAGTGTCGTTGAAGGTCTGGGCTTGGGCGCCCGCTGCCAGCAGCGTGGTCAGGCAAAGAATGGCAGAACGTTTCATGAAGAGGCTCCTTGGTTGATATGGAGCACAGCTTACAAAGGGCTAGGTGAACGCAAGCTGAACGAAATCAATAAAGGTTCTTCGCGACGCCTACCCCAAGCGCCGCGGCATGACCTGCGTGCCCGAGCTGATGGCCGCAGGCGTCAACGTCGCCTTCGGCCAGGACTGCGTAATGGACCCGCGGTACGGCATGGGCTCGGGCGACATGCTGGAAGTGGCGCACACGGGCCTGCATGTGGCGCGGATGACGAGCCAGAAAGGCATCCGCCAATGCTTCGACGCTGTGACGACCAATGCCGCGAAGGTGATGCACCTGCAGGGCTATGGGCTGGAAGTGGGATGCGATGCGAGCTTTGTGCTCTTGCAGGCGCGGGACCCTGTTGAAGCGATCCGGTTGAATGTCTGGAGGAAGGGGAAGCTGGTGGCGGAGACGGCGGAGGTGGTGGCTAGGTTGCAGTTGGCAGGACGTCCGAACGAGGTTGGTTTCTCACATCAATGAGAATGCCTAACAGGATGAGTCGTAACGGCTGCTTTGGGCGGCTCCAGTCATTTGCGCGTTTGCACCAGGGGGAAGGTCAGGACTGACTGCTGACTTTTGCCTGTCGGAACTGCTCGCTCCAAACTGGACGGTCGCATTTACAGGCTGGCCGCCAGCAATGTGGCGATGATTGCGTCGACGGAAGCAGCCGGGAGTTGGCCAAAGCCGATACTCAGCTCTAACACCAGTTCTAACCAGCTCTGCGTAGCCCGCGAAAAGTCCGGGCCGGTGCACCAACAATGGCTGGCATGAACGGCGTCTTCTGTTCCGCGATTTTGCCTATACATGCCATGGCACTGTTGAGCGTCTTTGAGCTGACGGTTACACGCTCACTCCTTTGAGGTGACCAGCCTGGCCAATCTGCGATGGCGCCGTCTCGTCCAAACGGTCATCGCCAACACATGGTGCGTCGAGTCGCCTTGGACAGAATCCGGCCATAGCCCCTGACTCACTCCGGCTGGATGCCCGCCTCCTTGACGACCTTGCCCCACTTGGCGAGGTCGGACTTGATCACCGCGGCGTACTCCTGCGGCGTTCCGCCCTGGATCTCGATACCCGCAGCCTCCAGCTTGGCTCGCACGTCAGGCAGCTTCAGCGCTGCGTTGATCTCGGCATTGAGCTTGGCGACAATCGCCTTGGGTGTTCCGGCCGGCGCCAGGAACCCTCCATTCGTGTTGGCATCATAGCCTTTGAGCCCCTGTTCGTTCGCGGTCGGCACGTCCGGCAGAGACATGCTTCGCTTCTGGGTTGACACCGCAACGGCTCGTACGTTGCCGGCTTTTACCTGCGACTGGATGGCGCTGATCGTGTCGATGTAGAGCGCGGTGCGCCCGGCCAGCAGATCCGGGTGGGCGGCGGAAGAGCCCTTGTAGGGGACCAGCAGCATGGGCGCACCGCTCGCCATGCGAAACATCTCGGCCGCCATTTCCTGTGCACTGCCGCGGCCAGAGGTGGCTACCTTAGCCTGGTCTGGATTGGCTTTCATCCAGGCCACGAACTCGGGCAGTGTCTTGGCGGGAATCTGCGGGTAGATGGCGAACACCAGAGGGACCTCGTGGGTGTAGATGATGGGCTCGAAGCTTTTTTCCGGGTCCCAGCCCAGGTTTTTGAACAGGAACTTGTTGGTGTTGTGGCTGCCGCCCACGATGCCGATCGTGTAGCCATCGGGTGCTGATTTGGCCAGGACATCCGTGCCGAGGTTGTTGGATGCGCCAGGCTTGTTTTCGATGATCACCGGCTGACCCATAGCCGCCCCGATCTTGTCTCCAACGACGCGGGCAATGGTGTCGATCGCGCCGCCCGGCGGGGCGGGCACGATGATCTTGATGGTGCGGGTCGGATAGGCCTGGGCCGATGCCAGGGTCGGAACCACGGTCAGGGATGCCGAGACGGCAAGGATTTTTAACAGGGATGTGAGTTGCATGAAAGTCTCCTTTTGTGGTTGGGTCAATCGTCATCAAGCGCCGGCGGAATCAATGAAATACCTTCGCGCTACACGCTCTGCACCTGGCTCTCAGCCGCGCCCGACGTAGGGCATGGCGCTGGCCATGATGGTCATGTTCAACACGTTGGCGTCCAGCGGCAGCGCGGCGATGTGACGCACTGCGTTGGCCACGTGGTTGGCGTCCATCATGGGTTCAGGCGCGACCGTGCCGTTGGCCTGCAAAACGCCGCGGGTCATGCGCTCGGACAGTTCGGTCAGCGCATTGCCGATGTCGATCTGGCTGGCCACGATGTTGAAGGCTCGCCCGTCCAGTGCCACGGCCTTGGTCAGGCCCGTCACCGCGTGCTTGCTGACGGTGTAGGGCGCGGTGAAGGGGCGCGGCGTGTGCGCCGAGATCGAGCCATTGTTGATGATTCGTCCGCCCTGCGGCGACTGGCGGCGCATCAGCCCGAAAGCGGCGCGCGCGCACAGGAACACGCCGGTCACGTTGGTGTTGATCACGCTGAACCATTTGTCCAGCGGCAACTCGTCCATCGGCACCGCCGGGGCGTTCACGCCGGCATTGTTGAACAGCAGATCGAGTCGGCCGAAGCGGTGCTCGATGGCGGCGAACAGCGCCTCCACGCTGACCGGGTCGCTCACATCAGTGGGCACGGCCATCGCCGTCTGGCCACGCGTTTGGGCCTCGGCCACCAACGCCTGCAAGGGCTCGGCACGGCGGCCGGCCAGGACGACGCTCCAGCCGTCGTTAAGCAGGCCAAGGGCCGCGGCGCGGCCGATACCGCTGCCTGCACCTGTGACCAGCGCGATCTTCTTGGGGGTGGTGGTGTTCAAAGGGAGTCTCCTGTCATGGGTGTTGAATCTCCGGGGCTGGTGCTGCCCACGGTCATGGAAAACTGGCCGATGCCCGCCACGTCGCCCTGGACAACATCGCCAGGTTGCAGTGGGCCCACGCCCGCGGGTGTGCCGGTGTAGATCAGGTCGCCGGGCGCGAGCGTCACCGACCGCGACAGCATCGCCACCAGTTCGGGCACCGGCCACAAGAGGCCGGACAGGTCGGCGCGCTGCCGTTCGATGCCGTTGACCGTTAGCCACACGCTCCCCTGCCTCGGATGGCCGCAAGCCGCAGCCGGTACCAGGGGTGTGCAGGGGGCCGAGTGGTCGAAGGCTTTGGCGGCCTCCCAAGGGCCACCGGCACGCTTGGCTTGCTGCTGCAGGTCGCGCCGCGTGAGATCGAGCCCGGCGGCATAGCCCCAGATGTGATGCGGCTCCACATCGGCCGGGGCGATGTTCCGGCCGCCACGGCCGATGGCCACGACCAGCTCGATCTCATGGCAAAAGTCGTCTGTCTCCGGTGGGTAAGGCAGGACGCCGTGCGCAGGCACCACCGCGTTGGCGGGCTTCATGAACCAGGCGGGCATCTCCAGGGGCGTGGCCTCGTCCTGACGCCAGCGGTAGTTGCGGCCGATGCAAAACACGCGGCCCACCGGAAAAACCGCCGTGCTGCCAGTCACGGCCAGGGTCGTCGGCGCAGGCGCGGGGAAAACAAGCTCCGTCATGGCGCTCATTCCGTGGAGATTTTTCGGCTGCGAATGATCTGGGCGTAGCGCCGCCTGTCTTCTGCGATCAGCTGGGTGAATTCCTGCGGGGTGGTCGCGCGCGGCACGCCGCCCAGCGACACGAAGCGCGCCTTGACCGCTTCGTCCGCCAGGATGCTGCGAACGTCGGCCGCGATCTTGTCCACGATGGCCGGTGGCGTGCCGGCGGGGGCCAGCAAGCCCAGCCACGAGATGGCATTGAAGCCGGGGAGCACGGTTTCCGACAGCGTGGGCACGTCGGACAGCGCCGACACGCGCTTGTCAGCGGTCACGGCCAGGGCGCGCAGCTTGCCGGCCTTGATATGCGCGGACGCTTCCAGCACCGTCATGAAGGACAACTGCACATGGCCGGCGAGCAGATCGGCGATGGCCGGACCGCCGCCCCGGTAAGGCACATGCAGGATGAAGCAGCCGGTCTGCTCCTTGAACATCTCGGCCACCAGGTGCGGTGCCCCGCCGGCCCCCGCGCTGCTGTAGCTGAGCTGCCCCGGCCGGGACTTGGCCAGGGTGATGAATTCGGCGGCCGTGTTCGCCGGGACGGCCGGGTTGACCATCATGGCCAGCGGCAGCTCGGCCAGCAGCGAGATGGGCGCAAACGCCGTGTCCGGGTTGTAGGGCATCTTGGGATACAGCGATGGATTGATCGCCTGCGTGCCAATGTTGCCCAGCAGCAGGGTGTAGCCGTCCGGCTTGGCCTTGGCGACCAGGTCTGCGCCGATCTGCCCCGCTGCGCCGCCCTTGTTCTCGATGACGACGGTTTGCCCCCAGCGCCTGCCCAGTTGCTCGGCGATGATGCGCGCGCCCGTGTCGGTGCCGCCGCCGGGCGGGAAAGGCACCACCAGCGTCACCAGCCGGGAAGGGTAGGCCTGCGCGAAGGCGGGCGCGGCCACCATCAGGCCGAGGGCGATGGCCAGGCTGAGCGGGAAGTATCGGCTGAACCGGGGGAAATGCATGGATTTGTCTCCTGGGTGTTCTGTGGTGTTCTTTTTTTTTGCCAGCTCAGGTGGTCAGGCTCATCGCCGGGCGCTCGCCGGCCAGGGCCTGCGCGATGCTGGCCAGCACCATCTCGCCCATGGCGGTCCGGGTCTCCCAGGTGGCACTGGCGCGGTGCGCCTGCAGGGTCACGCTGTCGGACTGGCGCAGCGCCAGGGGAACGCGGGGTTCGTCAACGAACACGTCCAGGCCCGCACCGGCGATGCGGCCGGCCGCCAGCGCCTCTGTCAGGTCGGCCTCATTGACCAGGCGGCCGCGGGCGACGTTGACCAGGAAGCCGCGTGGGCCGAGCGCTTCGAGCACGGCCGCGTCGACGATGCCTTCGGCGGTGTCTGCCGCCGCGCACAGCACCAACGCGTCGGAGTCATACGCGAGGTCCACCAGGTTAGTCACAAACCGGTGCGCTATGTCGTCCATGGGGCGCAGGTCGGTATAGCTGATCGGGCAGCCAAAGGCCGCCGCCCGAACCGCGACGGCGCGGCCAACCCGACCCATACCGACGATACCAACGCGCATACCGCTGAACCGGCGAGCAAGAGGGATGGCGCTGGGCTGGGGGCGAAGTTCCCACTGGCCGTCGCGCACGAAGCGGTCGCCGGCACACAGGTTTCGGCAGGCAGCGATCAGCAAGCCAATGGCCAGATCGGCGACGTCTTCGGTCAGCGCACCCAGGGTTGCGGTGACGGGCAGGCCACGGCCTCGGCAGTAGGCCAGATCCACCGCATCGGTGCCGACGCCATTGACGGCCACCACCTTGAGGCCAGGCAACTGCTCCAGCATCGCTTGCGAAATGCCGGTGTGCCCGCCGGTGATCACGGCGGCGATGGATGCGCCATGTTCACGCAGCCAGGCCTGCTGGTCCGTCACCTCGAAGAATTTGTGGACGGTGTAGAGCGATGCGAGCTTGTCGTTGATCGCAGGGATCAGGATGGGATTGAGCTGGAGGAGCTGAGGTTTCATGTCAATTCATTCAAGTGGGGGCAGACGAGGCCCATGTGTTCAAGGTGCTTTTTCAAAGATGTGGGCATGTTAGTAAATGATTGATAAATTGGTCAATATTGATGTATAAAATCAATATATATAAATTTCTTAAGCTCGACCATGGCTTCCTGGATTTCGATGAATGAGGCGTGCCACCTACTTGGTGTGCGACCTCAAACGGTTTACGCCTACGTGAGCCGCGGCAAGCTGGAGGTCATGCCCGATCCGGCCGATACGCGCCGTAGCCTTTACCGCGCCGAGGATGTTGCCGGCCTGGCCAAACGCAAACAGGCCGGCCGCAAACATGAAACCCTGGCCGCCAACACGCTCTTCGGCTCGGAGCCCAGCATCCCTACGGCCCTGTGCGCGTTCTTTCGCGGGCGCCCGTATTACCGGGGCCAGGATGCGGTGAACCTGGCCCGGTCGGCCAACCTGGAAGACGTGGCTCAACTGTTGTGGGCCGCCGAGCTACCCCTCGACTTTTCGTCCTCTGCGGCATCTGCGCAGATGCACTCGGGCCCGCCTGGGCGAGTCGCTGCTTTCACGGCCTTGGCCAGTTTGGCCGCCACCGGGCATTCGACCCGTGGACGTTTGACCCGGGTGCTGCACAGCGAGGGCCAGAGTCTGGTGGGTCAGCTGGCCAATGCGTTCGGTGCCCGGCACGGGAGCCAACCGCTGCATCTGCGCTTTGCGCAAGCGTGGAAGCAATCGACGCAGGTGGCCGATTTGTTGCGAACGGCCATGGTCTTGCTGGTCGACCACGAGTTGACAAGTTCAGCGTTTGTCGCACGCATTGCGGCCTCGACAGGTGCCTCGTTGCCGGCTTGCCTCCTGGCTGGATTGACCACCCTCTCGGGGCCCTTGCATGGCGATGCCTCAGGCCGAGTTCAGGCGCTGTTCAGCGAAGTGGAACGGCTAGGGGAGGACCAGGTGCTCGCCCACTACCTGTCGACCGGCCTGCCTCTGGCAGGTTTTGGCCACCACCTCTATCCCGACGGTGATCCGCGCGCAGCCACCTTGCTGGCGTTGTTCGAGCCCCCGGACGTGATCGCGCGCTTCATAGAAAAGGTGACCATGCTGACCGGTTTGCAGCCCAACATAGACGTAGCCTTGGCGGCCCTGGTTGCGCATCATCGACTGCCCGCCGATGCGGCCTTTGGCCTGTTCGCAACGGCGCGTAGCGTGGGACTGTTGGCGCACAGCCTGGAACAATTGGGCGTGGCGCAAGTGATCCGCCCACGGGGCCGCTATGTGGGCCAGATGCCTGACATGGCGCAGAGCGCCCGCAACTAGGGGTTCTGCGTGGTTCGAGCTTCTGGCGGATGGTTACGACCAAAAAGCGAGAACCCACGGTCAGCACCTTCGCGATCATGGCGATCATGGCGATCATGGCGATCAGTCGGATTGCGGCATCGTTCAGGTTCTGGGTGCCGGAGATGATACGTTGGGACTTTCGGTGTCGCACTGGGCAAGAAACAAATCGCGCCGAACGGGCCCTGAACGCAATGGCACCATCCACGACCTGCGCCATCTGACCTGGTTCTCGATTGACAACGACGACATGCGCGACCTCGACCAGCTAAGCGTGGCCGAGCCGCTGGCTGCTGGCTGCACGCGCCTGCGGGTGGCCGTGGCCGATGTCGATGCCATGGTGAGGCCCGGCGGCGCGGTGGATGGCCATGCGGCCGTCAACACCACGTCGGTGTACACGGTGGCCGGCGTGTTCCCGATGCTGCCGGAGGTCCTGTCCACCGACCTCACCTCGCTGCACGAAGGGCAGGAACGCCTGGCGATGGTGGCATTGCGCAGGTGGCGTCCACGCCCTACCCTGACAGTCGCAACCAACCCCCAATGAGGCGATACCCAGTTCCCATATTTTCTTGTATCCTCAATTTGGCTTTTAGCGGCTTTCTCTTCAATCAATCTGTGCTTATGAAGACAACAAATTAGGACAAAGTCATCATGCGTTCTGCCTGGTATTCAAAAAACGGTGTGGCCCGTGAGGTCCTGGTGGTTGGCGAACTGCCAACGCCGATGCCCGCACCGGGAGAAGTTCGCGTCAAACTTGCGACGTCGGGCGTCAACCCCTCGGATGTCAAGTCAAGGCTTGGCCGGCCGCTGGGCACCGAGCGCATCGTGCCGCACAGCGACGGCGCCGGCGTGATTGACATGGTGGGCGACGGTGTGTCGTCCAGCCGAGTTGGCGAACGCGTCTGGATCTGGAATGGGCAATGGCAGCGACCGATGGGCACCGCCGCTGAATACATTGCGCTGCCCGAGGCGCAGGCCGTGAGGCTGCCGGTCACGACGGATTTTGCGGCTGCCGCCTGCCTCGGCATCCCGGCGATGACCGCCTGTCAGGCGATCCACCTGCTGGGCGACATCTCCGGAAAAACCGTATTGGTGATCGGCGCGTCGTCTGCGGTTGGTCACTATGCTGCGCAGCTGGCAGTCATTGGCGGTGCGGAGGTGATAGGCACCGTCGGGTCGGTAGAGAAAGCAAAGCACGCGCTGGATGCCGGCGTCAAAGCGACGATCAACTACAAGACCGAGCCTGTCGCGCAGCGGGTGAAGGAGCTCACTGCCGGCCGCGGCGTGGACGCCATCGTCGACATGGATTTCTCGTCCACCCTACAGTTACTGCCCGACGGCGCGCTCGCGCCTCATGGCACGCTCGTTTGCTATGGCTCGAATGCGTATGGCGACGCGCCGGTTCCGTTTCGCACTTTGCTGTTCAGCTCGATCAGCTTGCGATTCTTTCTGGTCTATGACCTCACCCCGGTCGACCGGCAGATGGCGATCAAAAACCTGACCGACTTGCTGGCCAAGGGGCGGCTATTGCACACGGTAGGCGCCCGCTTTGCATTGGACGATATTGCTGGCGCGCACGAGGCCGTTGAAGGCGGGAAGGTGGTGGGCAACGTTGTCCTGGACTTGCCTTGACCGCCAGGCGGTTCAGGTTTGGTGACCAAAAATCCGGACCCCGTACCGCTTTTTTGAGCCCGATTTTCCGGCCCTGCTCAACTCACTTCACGTCACTTCACTTCACGAGTTCCAGGACCTCGGCCTTCTTCTTTTTGATCAGCATCACCAGGAACTTTGCGGGCTGGGTGGTGCTGGCGTTGCGGCCAACGGTGTGAATGTCGTTGGGGCCTTCATAAAAAGTCTGCCCAGGTGTCAACGTGACTTCTTTCCCGCCCTTGACCTGCATCACGATGGAGCCTTCGAGCACGTAGATAAAACCGTGTGCGCGGTGGCGGTGCACAGGGTCGGCAGCGCCGGGTGCGTAGTCCACGGTGATGACCAGGCCTTCCTTGCCGGGCAGGTCGGAAAGGTCTTTGGACATGAGCGGCGTGACGCTGACGCCCTCGATGCCGCTGGCCAAGGCTGGCTGGGCGAACAGCGCGCTTGTTGCCAGAAACAGGGGGATGCAGATTTTTTTCATGGATGACTCTTCAAGTTTGTTGGCGAGACCGGGCCCACGCGCATGCACGCGAGCCCGCTCCCGACGGGGGTGAATTGCAGATGCCGGTTGCGGCTCAAGGGATTCCGGTCACTCCAGCGGCTTGCCGGACGGCGGTTGCCGCATGCCCACCGCCATGCGGTTCCAGGCGTTGATCTGCGCGACAACCCAGGTGAGATCGACAATTTCCTGTTCACTGAACTGGCCCTGCAGCGCCGCGAAGGCGGTGTCGTGGTCGCCATGCTCGTCGGCGAGCCGGGTCATGGTTTCGGCCCAGGCCAATGCGGCGCGCTCGCGCTCGCTGTAAAAGCCGACTTCGCGCCAGGTCGAGAGGCTGTTGATGCGTAGCCAGGTTTCCCCGTGCTTGCGCAGATCGCGCACATGCATATCGACGCAAAAGGCGCAGCCGTTGATTTGCGACACACGGGTCTTCACCAGTTCGATGAGGGGCATGCCCATGGTTGAGGTGGCGGTTGCGGCTCCCACGCTGGCCATGGCCTGGTAGGCCTTGGGTGCGAGTTGGGTCCAGGGGAGTCGAGCTTCGGTCATGTGTTTCCTTCGGGTTTAAGTGACTCGGAATTGAGATGCACATACCTACAAGACGGCTGGCGGTGCCGTTTTGTGACAGAAGCTGCCCTGCTTATTGCAATTTCAGCAGCTTTTTTAAAACTTTTTCAGCGGTTCAGGGGTGAGTTCAGGGGTGGCAACTGATTGCGCGAGCTTGTCGAGGTGCGCTGGCCCCGACAACGCCGTCCCGGTCATCACCAGCGGGTACATTGCTACAAATCACCCACTGGCACCTTATGGACACCATCAATCTGCACCGAATCGCCGTCGAGGCGATGCGCTCCCGAGGTTTGCTGCCCGCCTTTGCGCCGCAGGCCTTGCAAGAGGCCGAAGCCGCGCGCCGGACGGGCCCTGAACGCAATGGCACCATCCACGACCTGCGCCATCTGACCTGGTTCTCGATTGACAACGACGACACGCGCGACCTCGACCAGCTGAGCGTGGCCGAGCCGCTGGCCGCTGGCAGCACGCGCCTGCGGGTGGCCGTGGCCGATGTCGATGCCATGGTGCGGCCCGGCGGCGCGGTGGATGGCCATGCGGCCGTCAACACCACCTCGGTGTACACGGCGGCGGGCGTGTTCCCGATGCTGCCGGAGGTCCTGTCTACCGACCTCACCTCGCTGCACGAAGGCCAGGAGCGCCTGGCGGTGGTGGTCGACATGCAGGTAGCGGCAGACGGCACGGTGTCCGAATCAAACATCTACCGGGCGGCGGTGCTCAATCGCGCCAAGCTCACCTACGACGCCGTCTCGGCGTGGCTCGACGATGTGGGGCCGCCACCGCCGCAGATCGCCAGCGTCCCGGGACTGGAGGACCAGGTGCGTTTGCACGACGCACTGGCCGGCCAGCTGCGGCAATGGCGCCAGACGCGCGGCGCGCTGAATGTCAACACGGTGTCCGCCCGCCCGGTGTTCAAGAACGGGCAACTGACGGACCTGCGCCCCGACGAGAAAAACCGCGCCAAGGACCTGATCGCCGACCTCATGATTGCGGCCAACGGCGCGACGGCCCGCTTTCTGGTCGACAAGGGCTTCCCCTCGCTGCGCCGCTTGCTGCAGGCGCCGCGCCGTTGGGACCGCATCGTCGCGCTGGCCTCTAGCCATGGGGTGCAGCTGCCCGCGGCGCCCGATGCTCTGGCGCTCGACCGCTTCCTGTGCACGCGACGCCTGGCCGACCCAGCCGGTTTCGCCGATCTGTCGCTGGCGGTGGTGAAGATGCTGGGCTCGGGCGAGTACGCGGCCGCACCCGCTACCACCGGTACAGCGGAGGCCAACGGATTGGGGCACTTCGGGCTCGCGGTGAACGACTACGCACATTCCACCGCGCCCAACCGGCGCTTTCCCGACCTGGTGACGCAGCGCCTGTTGAAGGCCTCCCTCGCGGGCGAGGCGCCGCCCTATTCGGCCGAACAGCTCACCGGGATCGCCCGGCATTGCACGCTGCAGGAAGACAACGCCAGCAAGGTCGAGCGCCAGGTGCTGAAGGCCGCAGGGGCCTGGCTGCTGCAGCGGCGCATTGGCGAGGTCTTCGACGCCATCGTCACCGGCGCCGCGGCCAAAGGTACCTACGTGCGCATTAGCAGCCCCATGCTGGAAGGCCGGGTGGTGCGCGGTTTTGAAGGGCTGGACGTGGGCGACACGGTGCGCGTCAGGCTGGTGGCGGTGGATGCAGAAAAAAGCTATATCGATTTCGAACACGCTTGAGCTCCGCACACGGCTCGATGAGCGGAATGTAACGCCCGGTGAACAAGCCCTTGCAGCGGGCACGGCCGGCGCCATCTAGTGTGGTGTTGCACGCTATCCGTCAAGCATGCAACACCAACCAGGCTGAACACGGCCCGCCGGGGCCGGTCATCGAGGAGTTGTCATGTTGAAACGCCTGACCCTGCTGTGGGCCGTGCTGCGCGGCGACGCGCGGCAGCTGTGGTTTGCGCTGCGCCACCCCGACGCACCGGGCTGGCTGAAGCTGGGCACCGCGCTGATAGTGCTGTACCTCTTCTCGCCCATTGATCTCATCCCGGATGTGCTGCCCGTGATTGGCGCGGTTGATGACCTGGTGCTGGTGCCGCTGGCGATCCGCTGGATGCTCAGGCGCCTGCCGCCGGATATTGYCCAGGCAGCGGCAAGGCGCCGCACCGGCTGACACCGGGCCGGTGTTCGGCTAAGCTGGGGGCTGAAACGCCCCCGCCGCGCCACTGATGCGTAGGGGTGGCGCCCTTATCCGTGCAGATCGTGAAGCCTTGACACCTCATCAAACCATGAACTACTGGCTAATGAAATCCGAACCCGAGGAATGCTCGGTGGACGATGCGCTGGTGGCCCCCAAGGCCACGATCCCCTGGGTCGGCGTGCGCAACTACCAGACGCGCAACTTCATGCGCGACGGGATGCGCGTCGGCGACGGCGTGCTGTTCTACCACTCGAGTTGTGCCGAACCCGGCATCGTCGGCATTGCGCAGGTGGCGTCCACGCCCTACCCTGACCCGACGCAGTTTGACCCGAAGTCGCCTTACTACGACGCCAAGTCAAAGCCAGAGGAGCCGCGCTGGCTGCTGGTGGATGTGCAGGTGCTGCACAAGACGCGCAACCTCACCCTGCCCGAGCTGCGCGCCAATGACGCCCTTGCAGACCTGGTGGTGCTGCGCAGGGGGAACCGCCTGTCGATCACGCCGGTTGAGCCGAAGCACTGGCGGGTCATCTGTAAACTGCTGGGCATCCCGTAGCGCTAAAAGCAAGCTGCGGATGACCTTTGCTTCGGTGGGTGCGGGGACGCGAAGACGCAGATGAATGATGCATTCCTGGCCAGCCCCTATATCTATATAAATACTAAATACACGTCGAAGACGCTACAACTTTAAGGAACATGAATCATGGGTGCACAGTGGAAAGCAAAAGGCAAGGCGCAGGCCGCCGATGCCCGGGGCAAGCTGTTCGGACGATTGGCCAAGGACATCATGGTCGCCGCGCGCGGCGGGGCCGACCCGGCCTCCAATTCGCGTCTGCGCCTGGTCGTGGAGCAGGCACGCAAGGTGTCCATGCCCAAGGACACGCTGGAGCGGGCCATCAAGAAAGGCGCGGGGCTCACGGGCGAGGCGGTGCATTTCGAGCACGTGATGTACGAAGGCTTTGCGCCGCATCAGGTGCCGGTGATGGTGGAATGCCTGACCGACAACGTCAAGCGCACCGCGCCTGAAATGCGTGTACTGTTTCGCAAGGGTCACCTGGGCGCTTCCGGCTCGGTGGCCTGGGATTTTGACCATGTGGGCATGATCGAGGCCGAGCCCGTGGTTGCGGGCAGCGACCCCGAAGTGGCGGCCATTGAAGCGGGCGCCGAGGACTTTGAGCCGGGCCACGAGGAGGGCACCACGCTGTTCCTGACCGCCCCCACCGATCTCGATCTGGTGAGCCGCGCCCTGCCCGCCCAGGGCTTCACGGTCATTTCCGCCAAGCTGGGCTACAAACCCAAGAACCCGATTGACCCCGCGAGCCTTGACCCCGCACACCTGGAAGAAGTCGAAGCCTTCCTGGCCGCCATCGACGCGAACGACGATGTGCAGAACGTGTTTGTGGGCCTGGCGGGCTAAGCTCTGAAGCTCGCTCCCCTTCCGGGGGAGGGTTGGGGTGGGGGCCAGCGGCGACCGAGTCAGCATGGTTGCCCGACGCCTACGCCGTGAGCCCCCATCCCGGCCTTCTCCCAGCGGGGGAAGGAGATGATCGGCACTGCACTAACGAGCGGGTGACCCCGCGGCGGATTGCTTGCCTTCCAGCAGCTTCACCAAGGCCCACAACACCCGGTTCGCCGGCGTGGCAACGCCCAGCGCCTCGCCGCGCTGCACGATCAGGCCATTGAGGTAGTCGATCTCGCCACGCCCCCCCGGTCACCGTCCGGAAGGTAGCTTTTCTTTGCCTCGTTCGTCCGCTAAGCTCAACTCCTTCCCAAAATGACCCACCAAGGCAAACCCCATGACAAGCTATTGGCTCATGAAATCCGAACCCGAGGAATGCTCGGTGGACGATGCGCTGGCTGCCCCCAAGGCCACAGTGCCCTGGGTCGGCGTACGCAACTACCAGGCGCGCAACTTCATGCGTGACGGGATGCGCGTGGGCGATGGCGTGCTGTTCTACCACTCCAGTTGTGCCGAGCCCGGCATCGTCGGCATTGCACAGGTAGCGTCCACGCCCTACCCTGACCCGACCCAGTTCGACCCGAAGTCGCCTTATTACGACGCTAAATCAAAGCCAGACGAACCACGCTGGCTGTTGGTGGATGTGCAGATGCTGCACAAGACCCGCAAACTCACCCTGCCCGAGCTGCGCGCGAATGACGCCCTTGAGGATCTGGTGGTGCTGCGCAAGGGCAACCGCTTGTCGATCACGCCAGTCGAGCCGCAGCACTGGCGGGTTATTTCAGAACTGTTGGACGGCTCAGCACGTTGAAGCGACTAACGGAGACTTCTCCAATCAGCCTGCTTGGTCAGCCAAAGAAGCCTGCTTGCGAATACGCACGTTCTGCCAACGCCTTCGCCAGCATATCAGCCGGATTCACCAGGCGCACCTCCGGGTAGCCTGGGACGGATTGCAACGCCAGGGGGATTTCCGTGCAGGCGAGGACAAGGGTCTTGACACCATGCCGAAGCGCCAGGTGCCCGGCGACCTCTTCGAAACAGGCCCGCGCCAAGGGAAGGTCACCTCCCTTGACGCCTTGAACGATTCCTCGCATGACCAGCGCCTGCTCTTCAGCGGTCGGTACGTAATGGCGAATTCCCGCGCGACCAAGAGAGGCCTCGTACAAGCCGAGGCGGTGCGTTCCCACCGTGGCCATCAGCCCGACAGCGGTTACCCCCTCGATAGCCAGTTGCCGGGTCGTTTCCCTGACGATGTGCAACAGTTCAATGTCGGGACAGCGAGCCTGCAGTTCCTCATGCCAGGCATGTGCGGTGTTGCAGGCCACCGCGACGGACCTGGCCCCTAACGCCGATAGTTGCCGCAGGGCCTTGAGCATTCCTGGCAGCGGCGTTTCTTTTTCTCCCAAGAGGGCTTCAGTGCGGTCTGGCAGGGGGACTTGGGCCAGCCAGTGTTCGGGGAACGCCTGGTCGGTGACGGGCTCGCCCCGCGCGACCAGAACAACTTCACAGGCATTGACGAAGAGTCTTGAAAAGTCACTGCCGGCCGCCGGACCCATGCCCCCCAGAATGCCAACAACATGCGGCGCGGTCATGGCAAAGCACCCTGCTTGCGGAGCACCGTGCCTGCATCCACGCAGACGGTGAGGCCATCGCGACAGGCGAGGCGGCCATTGACAAAAACTGCATCGATCCCCGAACTTACTTCGGTGGGATGCTCGTAACTGGCGTTGGCGCTCACACGGTGCTCATCGAAGATAACGATGTCCGCGTGATTTCCCACTGCCAGGGTTCCCCGGCCGGCGAGGCCGAAACGCCGTGCGGTGAGTCCCGTCATTTTGTAGATGGCGGCCTCAAGCGGGAACAGCTTTCTCTCGCGCACGTAGTGTCCCAGCACCCGGGGAAAGGTCCCCCACAAGCGCGGATGCGGCCGCACGTCATGTGCCAGGCCGTCCGAGCCGATCATCGCCATCGGGTGGCTCAGGATACGGCTGACGTCTTCCTCACTCATTGCGAAGTAGATGGCTCCGGCCGGCTGCAATGCTTGCGCCACCTCTTCTGCGGATTGATTTCTCTCGCGCGCAAGATCTTTCAGGGAGCGTCCTGCAACGCCAGGCTCAGGCTGGGACCACGTCACAAGCACATCGCTCGACTGTTTCACACGGGACGACAGCAGCATGGTGGACGAAGCGTTGTAGGGGTAGCAGTCAAAGCACACCGACTGCCCTTGCGCCGCTTGCTCCAGCATGGCCAATGTCTGCACGGACCGGCCGTGGTTGGCTGTGCCGACCAGTTTGTGATGGGAAATCACGGTGCCCACACCCAGTTCCCGGCCTATGTGCAGTGCCTCGCGCAGCGCCTCGTCGATGGCATCGCCTTCGTCGCGGATGTGCATGGTCACGATGCCCCCGGCTGCCTTGAGCTGCGCGCCTACGGCCATCACTTCTTCGGCCGTCGCGGCTTTTGCCGGTGGGTAGTACAAACCCGTCGACAGCCCGATAGCCCCTGCAGCCAGTGCGGCAGTGAGCTCGGCCGCCATGCCCGCCGATTCCGCAGGCGTCGCTGCCCTTTCAAGGTCCGCCACATACTTGACCCGTAGCGTGGAATGGCCGACGAGGCAGGCGACGTTGACGGCCAGACTGGACTGGGCCAGCGCATCCAGATATGCCGAAAAACTCCGGTATACCCAGCCGTCCGTTCCCAGGATGTCCAGCGGCGGTGGCGGATTTTCAGTCTCCAGCGGGGCAAGGCTGACCCCACAATTACCGGACACAACCGTCGTCACGCCCTGTGACAGCTTGGGGTGGGGGCCCACCGTGGGCATGAGCAGCAAGCGGTCATCATGGGTATGCGCATCGATAAAGCCCGGCGCGACAATCCGCCCGTGTGCGCTTACCCGTTCGCTCGCCGGCACAGACGACAGGTCGCCGATGGAGACGATTTTTCCCTGGGACACACCCAGGTCGGCACGCACCCGGGCCGCCCCAGTCCCGTCAATGACCTCGCCGCCTTCAATGATGAAATCGAACATACGCTTTCAATCCACCTGAACGCCGGCGCGCTTGACGACCTCCGCCCACATCCGTGTCTCCCGCAGGGCGCGATCAAACAGGCGGTCGGGCGGCCCGATGGTTGTCTCGAAGGAAATGGCAGCATAGCGCTCATTGATCGCGGCGTTACCCAGTACCTTGTTGATTTCGCCGTTGAGCCGCATCACGATGTCGCGCGGTGTGCCGGCGGGCGCCACGATACCGCCCCAAGCAGTAGTTTCATAGCCCTTGATGAACTCGCCAATGGTCGGCACGTCGGGAAACAGCGGGCTGCGCGCCCGGCCTGAAACGCCGAGTGCCTTGATACGGCCGTTCTTGATGTGCGGTGCGATGGACGACAGGTTATCGAACATCAGGTCGACCTGACCGCCCATCAGGTCCTGAATGGCCTGCGGACTGCCACGATAGGGCACGTGGGTCATAAAGGTGCCCGTCATGCTCTTGAATAACTCACCACCCAGATGGCCCGTGGTGCCGTTGCCTGGAGAAGCCATGCTGAGTTTGCCGGGCCTGGATTTGGCCAGTGCGATCAACTCGGTCACGTTCTTCACGCCAAGGTCGTTCCTGACGACGAGCGCGTTTTGCACATAGCCGATAAGCGCTACCGGGACCAGTTGCTTGTCGGGGTCGTAAGGCAGCTTCGCAAAAAGGGATCTGTTGATCGCCAGCGTGCCCACATTGCCGTAGCCCAGGGTGTAGCCATCCGGCGCGGCGCGTGCAATCTCCTGCATGCCAATGTTGCCGCTTGCGCCAGGCTTGTTGTCGATCACAAAAGGCTGCCCCAGCGTCTTCATCAACTCGCTAGTCAGGATGCGACAAATGTTGTCGGGCGAGCCGCCTGCAGCAGACGGCACGATTAGCCGGATGGGCCGGTCTGGCCAGGCAGCGCGTGCCAGCAGGGGCGATGAGGCCATCGCGATGGCACCTAGTTTGAGGAGCGTTCGCCGGTTCGCTTTTAATTCGGTCATGGGGGCTGCCTTTAAGGTTGGGCAATGAGAAAACTGAATGATGCTTGGACAAATCTTTAGCTACAAACGACAATTTGTGCGTCTTCCATGTTTTTTTCTCATGCACCATGATGTTGCGCGCACCTTCCACTATGTCCCTGGTATGCCTTGAGGCTAGCGCACGGTTGCGGTCCTTCACTGCAGCCGCGCAAGAGCTGCACTTGACGCAGGGCGCAGTCAGCCGTCAGATCATGGCGCTTGAAAGCCGCCTTGACGTAAAGCTGTTTGTGCGGCGCCGGGATGCGGTCATCCTCACCGAAGCCGGCCGTTATTACCTGGACGAAGTGAGCACCATTCTCCAGCGCCTCGAACGCGCGACGGCCAATGTTATGGCCCTTAAGGGACGCGGGGGTTCGCTCACGCTGTCGGTCGGCGCGTCGCTGGGCAGCTATTGGTTAATTCCGCGCCTGCCAGACTTCACGCGCGCGTACAGCGAGATCACCCTGAATTTCGCCACCCGAGTAGGGTCGGTTGATTTCAAGAGCACGCCGGTGGACGCTTCACTCGAATTTGGCGACGGGAAGCGTGCCGGGCTGCACAACGATTTTGTTTTGCCGCTGGCGATGTCACCGTATGCCTCACCGGCATGGATCGCCAAAAACGGAAAATCGCTAACGTCCCGGACACCGTTGTCCGCATTGGTGCACCACACGACGGTATTGGACGCGTGGCAAAAATGGTTCGACCACTCCGGCATCGAAATCGGTACCGGGCAAGAGGGGCCACGCTACGAGTTGATGTCGATGGCCCTGAATGCTGCGGTGGTAGGTTTGGGCGCAGTGCTGCTGCCTGACTTCATGGCCAACGATGCGGTAGCGACCGGCCGGTTGCGCCGGCTTTCAAGGAAGCAATGGGTGTCTACACGCGGTTACTACCTGGTCTATCCGGAAGAATCGTCCGGGCTCGAAGCGCTCAAGGTATTTCGCACCTGGCTGCTTGCGCAGGCGGCGGCAGAGCAGGTCTGAATTGGCAGCCGGGAAGCGCGGCACTGGCGGGTGATCTCCACACTGCTCGGCAACCCGGAGCGCTGAAGCGAAGAGATTGCCCCCTCCCTTCGAAGGCGCGCGAGAACGCGGGCCCTAAGGGTCCTAAGGTCTCTTCGACTCCATCAACTTCACCAACGCCCACAACACCCGATTCGCCGGCGTGTTGATCCCCAGCGCCTCGCCGCGCTTCACGATCAGGCCATTGAGGTAGTCGATCTCGCTGCGCTTGCCGCGCGCCAGGTCTTGCGCGGTCGATGAAAATTGGCTGGGCATGGTTTCGGCGATCTTGCGGATGGCGGCGTCTACGTCGCCGGGCACCTGCACGCTCTCGGCCTTGGCCACGGCCAGGCATTCGGCCACTACGTCGCTCATCACGTCTTTCACGCCCTCGCCCTGCACCGTTTTGCCATACGGCAGCTGGGCGATGGCCGAGACGGCGTTGTAGGCGCAGTTGAGGATCAGCTTGGCCCACAGCGCGCCGCGCACGTTGTCAGAAATCTCGGTCGGCACACCGGCGGCAATGAGGGCCTGGGCCACACCTTCGCTGGAAAAGGACCTGGAAACAGCCGGCTCGATCACCAGCTCGCCGCGGCCGTGGTGCTTGACGTGGCCGGGGCCGGCCATTTCGGTGGCGACGTACACCACCGCGGCGGCCACGGCGTGCTGCGGCAGCACGGTACGCAGGCGGTCGGCGTTGTCCACACCGTTTTGCAGGCACAGCACCAGGGCATCGGCCGGCAGGTGCGGCCGAATCAGCGCGCCGGCCGATTCGGTGTCGGTGGACTTGACGCTGAACAGCACCAGGTTGGCGCCCTGCACCGCGCCCGGGTCTGCGCTGGCGGCCAGGCGCACATGCTCGTCGAAGGTTTTGGTTTCCATGCGCAGGCCGTCGCGGGCGATGGCTTCCACATGCTGGGGCCGGGCGATCAGCACCACCTCGTGCCCGGCGCGAGCGAGCATGCCGCCGAAGTAGCAACCGACGGCGCCGGCGCCCATCACGGCGACTTTGAGGGATTGGGTCATGAGGTGGCTTTCAGAGAGATGCGAAGACAAGGATTGTGGGTCAAGTCCGCCGTGTTTGCAGGCCGTCAGGCCGCTTAGCCGAGGCTTCCGGCAAAACGCCGGCCCAGGTGATCGCGCTCGAAAGCCGCGACCACAAAATCGATGAACACGCGGGTTTTGGCAGGCATCAGGCTGCGCGTGGCGTAATAGATCGAGATCGCGCCGGCATCCACATACCAGCGCGGCAGCAGCCTGACGAGTTCGCCGCGTTCAAGCCACGGCAGCACGTCGGGCACGGCAAGCAGCGTCACGCCCAGGCCCAGTAGCGCCGCGGCGCGCATGGCGGTCGGGTCGTTCATGACCATTGACTCCATAAAAATTGCTGGAACCTCAGCACCGGCCGCATCGCGCATGACCCACTGGCGAACCCGGCTCGTTCCGCTGGAACGCAGAGCGATACCTTTGAACCCGGCCAGGCCCGCAGGGTCGGCTGGGGCCTGCTGGCCTGCCATATAGGCGGGCGACGCCACGGCGACCAGGTGGATCGGGGCCAAGGCGCGCGACACGACGCCCGGCGACAGCTCGAAGCCGCCGCCGATAGCTGCGTCATACCCCTCGGCGATCAGGTCGACCGGGCGATTTTCAAAGTGCCAGTCAGGGCGAATCAGCGGATAACGGTCCAGAAAAGCCGGCAGCAACGGCACGATGTAGTCGATGCCAAAGGTAGGCGACATGCTGACCTTGAGCGAGCCGACGGGGTCGCCGCTGTCGCTGGAGACGGCCGCGATGGCGGACTGCAGTGCGATGAGGTTGCCGCCAATCGACGCCAGGAAGCGTTCACCGGCTTCGGTCAGCGTGAGTTTGCGGGTTGAGCGCTGAAACAGCCGTACGCCCAGGTTTCGCTCCAGCATGGCCACATTGCGGCTCACGGCGGCAGGCGTCAGCTCCAGGCGCCGCGCCGCCACGGAAAAGCTGCGGCCTTCGGCGCTGCGAACAAACGATTCGAGGTTGGCCAGGGTTTCCATTTCGCCATCTTAAAGCAATGCTTGAAAATAATTCAACCAATTACCGGCTTATCAAAAGGCAATCAAAAACCCATCATTCACCCATCAACAACCAAGGAGTGAATTTATGTCTACCCCCTCAACCACAAGCAACACCCCCACCATCGGGATCATCGGCGCCGGAGCCATCGGCTCGGCATTTGCCAAAGCCCTGGCCCGCCAGGGCATCCATGCCACGCTGTCCAACAGCCGCGGCCCGGACTCGCTCAAGGACATCGTGCGCGAACTTGGCCCCACCATCCACGCCGGCACCGTCAAGGAGGCGGCCTCAAAAGACATCGTGCTGGTAGCCGTCAACTGGGGCCGCCTGCCTGCCGCGCTGGCCGGTTTGCCCAACTTTGGCGGCCGTGTCGTCATTGATGCCAACAACGCGGTCGAAATACCTTCGCTCACGCCCGTAGACCTGAACGGCCGCGTTTCCAGCGAAGTGTTTGCCGAGCTGGTGCCCGGCGCGCGCGTGGTGAAGGCCTTTAACCACCTTGTCGCGCAACTGCTGGCCACAGACCCCRCCGACCAGGGCGGCAAACGCGTGCTGTTTTTCTCGGGCGACGACGTCAAGGCAAAGGCGACCGTGGCTGCACTGATCAGCCAGCTCGGATTCTCGGGAATCGACCTCGGCTCTTTGGCTGTGGGTGGGCGCCTGGCGCAGTTTCCCGGCGGCCCGCTGCCAATTCTCAACCTTGTGCATTTCAGCTGAAGTCAATGCGCTGGCGCCCGGCACAAGATACACGGCCGGGTCCGCAGCTTCTTCTGCTCACAATCCCGGCTGGCCGGCGGCTGACTGGAGGCCGTGCCTCGTTTACCATGAAGAACTACTGAACAAACTTGCCAGGGGCTTGCTATGGACCTCGTCAAGGGCTGCCAACCTACAATGAATAAATGAATGTTCGCATCGGCCACTGGCCTTCCATCCCTTGCGCACTGACCATTCAATGACAGCAAGGTACCGGCGATGAACCCAATCCATAAGGCAAGCCCACAGGGCATGCAACGCAGACAGGTGCTGGCCGGGGCCATGGCGGCAGCGCTGCCCTGCCTGCCCGCCGTTTCCTCGGCTGCAGCGGCAAAGTCGATTCTGGTCGGCGGCCTGCCTGTTACCTGCAACCTCACCCTGCCAGTCGCCTGCATGGCCAAGGCCGCCAGCAATGCCAAGGGCGGCGGCCCGGCGTTTGAGTTTGAATACAGCAAGTACAGCGGCTGGCCGGAGATCAAGGAGTCCCTGATGACGGGCCGCATCCAGGCGGCCTACATGCTGGCGCCGCTGGTGATGGACCTGACCGACAAGAAAATTCCCCTCAAGATCGTCTCGCTGGGGCACCGCTCGGGCGCGGTCATCATGGTGCGCACCGATTCCGCGCACAAGCGATTTACCGACCTGAAAGGCAAAAGAATCGCCATCCCGAGCCGCTTTGCTGTCGATTTTTTGTTCCTGCGCAAGATGCTGGCCAAAGAGGGCATGACGCCCAAGGACATCGAGATCATCGAGATGGCTCCGCCCGACATGCCTGCCGCCCTGTACGCCAAAGCGGTGGATGCCTATTGCACCGGCGAGCCCTTCGGGGCGGCGGCGCAGCGCGCGGGCTATGCCCGTCCGCTGTCCATGACACGCGACGAATGGCGCAACTACATCTGCTGCGTGCTCACGGTGCGCGAAGAACTGATCAAGGACAACCGCCCGCTGGTCCAGGAGCTGGTGAACTACGTGCAGGCGGCCGGCACCTGGCTTGACCTGGGGCCGGCCAGCCGCAACAAGGCCGTGGATATTGCTGCGGGCCGCAAATTTTTCAACCAGGACCCGAACATCATCCGCTTTGTCATGGAAAACCCGGCGGACCGTGTGACCTATGGCGACCTGCGCATGATCAAGGCGGAGTTTGACGATTTGATGAAGCTGTCGCTCGAAGCCGGCACCATCAAGCGCCCGGTCGCTTACGAATCCTATGTGGACGAGAGTTTTGTCAAAAACATCAAGCCCGTCACCATCACACTCTGACTTCAGGACACCCCTTGAATCGCGCACTACCCGTCTTTTTTTCGCTGCTTCTTTTCGCCGCCACAGCTGGCGCGGCTGCCAGTTCGGGCCTGAAGTCCGGCGTGTTCGAGCCGCCGCGCATGGCGCCGGACTTCAGCTTGCGCAGCACAGCCGGCACCGACCTGCAACTGAGCCGCTACCGCGGCAAGCTGGTCATTCTTGAATTCGGCTACACCTCCTGCCCCAACGTTTGCCCGGAGTCGCTGGCGATGCTGGCGCAGGCACGCCAGAAGCTGGGCACGCTTGCCGATCAAGTGCAGGTGGTTTTCGTTACGGTCGATCCCGAGCGGGACACGGCGGACCTCCTGCGCAAGTACCTGGCGGCTTTTGACCCCACGTTTGTCGGCGTCACCGGCACGCCGGCCCAGATGGAGAAGGTGCGCCAGGACTACGGCATCACCGCAAAAAAAGAAATGGTCGAGGGCAGCAAGACCAACTACGCGGTGCACCACTCGTCTTACCTCTACTTTGTAGACCGCCAGGGTAGCCTGCGCGGGCTAATGCCTTTCGGGCGCAGTGCCGACGACATCGTGCATGACGCCAGAATTTTGCTCAAGAAATAAGCGTGCCGAGACAAGTGAAGTCCCTGCGCCGCGTCTGGCTGCTGCTGTTGATGCTTGCCGCCTGCACGCTGGGCGCATTCGGATGGGCCGCGCTTGCCCCCGTCTCCGCCATGTCCAGGGTCGAATTGTTCGAAATCCCCAAGGGCACCTGGGCGCGCCGGATGGCCGGCGACAAGCTCGCGATTCTTCCGTCCGAAGTCCGCCTCACGCTGGGCCTGAACGACGTGCTGCTCCTGAAAAATTTGGACGATGTACCGCAGGCATTCGGGCCGGTGCTGATCATGCCCGGCCAGAGTTTCCGCCTGCCGTTTGAGGTGGCGTCAAACTATCAGTTTGCCTGCTCCGCGCATGCCAGCGGGCAGATGAGCGTGGTGGTTGTGCCCAAGCCGGAAACCGCCTGGGAGCGCCTGCAGTGGCGTGCGGCCGCAGCGTATGCGGCGCTAAGAAACCAATTGTTGTAAGCGAAGGGTTTGGGTGGAAAAACTAAAAAATATCCTCGCGCCGCTGGCCGTGCTGGTGGCGCTGATCGCCTGCTGGTGGGTGATCGTGCTGCAGACCGAGAGCGTGATTTTCCCCACGCCGCTGCAGGTAGTGACCGGCACCATGGAGCTGGTCGCAGACGGCACGCTGTGGGAGCACATAAGCGCGTCGCTGTTTCGGGTGGGCATCGGCTTTTTGAGCGCCACCCTGGTCGCCGTGCCCATGGGGCTGTGGATGGGCC
The DNA here is from genome assembly GCF_056401355.1 of Polaromonas sp. P4_F4. Classification (NCBI taxonomy): domain Bacteria; kingdom Pseudomonadati; phylum Pseudomonadota; class Betaproteobacteria; order Burkholderiales; family Comamonadaceae; genus Polaromonas; species Polaromonas sp. P4_F4. The sequence continues at coordinate 97,230 of NZ_JBFUJO010000016.1, forward strand.
GTGTGGAGGGCGCCTACCGCACGCTCAACCCGATCTTCCAGATCCTGCGGCCCATATCACCCATCGCCTGGATTCCGCTGGCCATCCTGTGGTTTGGCGTGGGTAATGTCTCGCCGATTTTCCTGATTTTTATCGCGTCGGTCTTCCCGATGATTGTGCAAACCGCTGCCGGCGTGCACACCATCGAAAAGCGCTATCTGCGGGCGGCCGACAATTTTGGCGTGTCGCGTTACACCCTGTTCCGCCAGGTCATCATTCCCGCCGTGTTGCCCGAAATCATCGTTGGCATGCGCATTGGCCTGGGCGTGGCGTGGCTGGTCGTGGTGGCGGCAGAAATGATCGCCCTGCGCTCCGGCCTGGGCTACCTCATCATGGACTCACGCAACGCAGGCAACCGCTACGACCTGGTGATCGCCAGCATGGTCATCATTGGCGTCATCGGACTTTTGCTGGACGGCACGATGCGCCGCCTGGAAGGCCTCAAATCGATCAGGTGGCGCTATGGACGTTAAAGACGCCAAGATTTCAGTCAGGGACATCCGCAAGAGCTTTGCCCCGGGCAAGGCGGCGCTGCCCGTCGTCGATGGCGTCAGCCTGTCGGTTGCCGACGGTGAGTTTGTGGCCATCGTCGGGCCGTCGGGCTGCGGCAAATCAACCCTGATAAAAATCATCGCGGGCTTTGAGCACGCGGATTCGGGCAGCATCAGCATCGACGGCGCGCAGCGCAACGGGCCCAGCCCCAAGGGCATTGTGATCTCGCAGCACGGCTCGGTGTTTCCGTGGCTGACGGTGCAGCAAAACCTGATGTTCGGGCTCAACGGCAACGGCCATGGCGACAAGGCCGCGCTGGCCGACCACTACACCGACATGGTGGGCCTCAAGGGCTTTGAAAAGAGCTACCCGCACGAACTCTCGGGCGGCATGCTCAAGCGGGTGGAGCTGGCGCGTGCGCTGGTGGTCAAGCCCGAGATTTTGTACATGGACGAGCCCTTCTCCGCGCTGGATGCGCTGATGAACCTGCGCATGCGCACCGAGCTGATGCGAATCCTGTCGGAAGAGCGACATACCGTGCTGCTCATCACGCATGACGTGGAAGAGGCCTTGTTCATGGCCGACCGCATCCTGGTGCTGTCGCCGCGCCCGGCGACCATCCAGGCGACTTTCGAGGTGCCGTTTGCGCACCCGCGCAAACTGTCCAGTCCGGCAATGCAGCAGATGAAAGAGCAGATTTTGGGTGAACTTGGGGTGAGCTGAACGCTCAAGCGCTCGCAGTCACTTCGCCAACAACACCACCGCCCCAATGGAGGGCACGAACCCGTTACGATTGAAGCTGCAGCGCTGTGAGGCGCAGCTTTATTTCACCTCCCATGCCTGAATTCCTGACTGCCGCCCTCTACAAATTCGTCGAGCTCCCCGACTTTGCCGAGCTCCAGGCGCCCCTGCTCGCCTGCTGCGAGTCCCATGGTGTCAAAGGCACCCTGCTGCTGGCCGCAGAAGGCATCAACGGCACGATTGCCGGCCCGGCCAAGGGGGTACATGCCGTGCTGGCTTTTTTGCGGCAGGATGCGCGCCTGGCCACGCTGGAGCACAAGGAAGCCTGGGCAGCCCACATGCCGTTTTACCGGATGAAGGTGCGGCTCAAGCGGGAGATCGTCACACTGGGCGTGCCGGAGGTGCACCCCGCCCTGATGGCCGGCCAGTACGTCAAGCCCGCGGACTGGAACCACCTGCTCGACGACCCCGAGGTGGTGCTGGTTGACACGCGCAACGACTACGAGGTGTCCATTGGCACCTTCCAGGGCGCCATCAACCCGGCCACCCTCAGCTTTTCGGAACTGCCGGGCTGGGTGGAGCGCGAGATGGCCGAAGGCGGCCGCCTGGCCCCGGTGGACGGCAAAAAGCCCAAGGTGGCCATGTTCTGCACCGGCGGCATCCGCTGCGAGAAATCCACGGCCTTCCTGCGCTCCAGGGGATTTGACGAGGTTTACCACCTGGAAGGCGGCATCCTCAAATACCTGGAGACCGTGCCTGAAGCCCAAAGCTACTGGCAGGGCGAGTGTTTTGTGTTCGATGAACGCGTCTCGGTAGGCCACGGCCTTCACGCGGGCCACTACACGCTGTGCCGCTCCTGCCGCGATCCGCTGAGCGAGGAAGACCGGGCCTCCCCGCTGTTCGAGCTGGGGGTGAGCTGCGCGCGCTGCCACGCGACCACAACCGAGCAACAAAAGCAGGGCTACCGCGAGCGCCAGCGCCAGGTCGAGCTGGCCGAGGCGCGCCAGCAGCCGCATATTGGCGTGCGGCAGCAGGACAAGTCCTGAACCCGGCCGTGACGCCCGCCTCAACCGCCCCGGCAGACCGCCCCCTGCCGGTTTTGTATTCCTTTCGCCGCTGCCCCTACGCCATGCGCGCACGGCTGGCGCTGGCCGTGAGTGGCCAGCGCTGCGAGTTGCGCGAGGTGGTGCTGCGCAGCAAGCCGCCCGAAATGCTGGCCGCATCGCCCAAGGGCACCGTGCCGGTGCTGGTTCTGCCGGATGGTCAGGTGATCGAGCAAAGCCTGGACATCATGCTGTGGGCGCTGGGGCAAAACGACCCGGAGGGTTGGCTCGTACCGCAACACGGTTCGATGGCGGACATGCAGGCACTGATCAGCCAGAACGATGATGAATTCAAGCAGCACCTGGACCGCTACAAATACCCCAACCGGTACCCGCAGGAGTCAGCCGGTGACGCCCAAGGGTTTGCACAGGCTCACCGTGCCGCGGCTGGGCGCTGGCTGGGTGAGCTGGAAACAATGCTGCACGGTGTGCCCGGTATGCCCGGGAAAGGCTGGTTGTTTGGCCCCACCGCCAGGCTGGCCGACATGGCCCTGCTGCCTTTCGTGCGGCAGTTTGCGCACACCGATGCCGCATGGTTTGCAGCGCAGCCCTGGCCGCGGTTGCAGGTCTGGCTAGCGGGGTTTGAAGCGAGTGCGCTCTATCAAGGCGTGATGGAGAAACATGCGCCCTGGCGGGCTGCGACCGAGTGATGCTATTAATTTAATAGCCTCATTCCTTGGTATTCATTGGGCTATATGTCTATTTGACTCCAGAGAAACAAGGCACCGGTTGGGGAAAAAGACAAATACCGAAGCGGGAACGGCCCTCATCCCAACCTTCTCCCAGAGGGAGAAGGAGCAAGAAGGGGCACTCTTTCAACTCTTGCAGCCTTGCAGCTCTTGCAAAAAGTTGGTTATAGGGCTTGGTTGTATGGTGTTGTGCGAATTACTCCCTCTCCCCCTGGGAGAGGGCTGGGGTGAGGGCTGAACCCGAATCCAGCCATCGATTGCGACAAACGAACCTGGGCTACAACTCCGGCGCAATAGCCTCGGCGTAGTCATACAGCGCACCCAGAATCGCCTGGCCGCGCTCGTCGGCCGTTTCTGACAGCGTGTCGATTTCGGCAAACAGCGCATCCACATTGCGCGCGCCGCCCTCGCCTTCCAGCAGGCGCGCCACCCGATGCGCTTCCCAGCGCTCGGCTTCTTCCGGCGCCAGGGTGTCCGCAAAATTGCGGGCCCGGTAGCGAAACAGCAGCTCTTGCAGGCGGTCGTCGTCAAAGCCGGTGCGGCTGTGGGCCAGCTCGGCAGGAGACAGCGCGCGCAGCTGGTTCAGCCGCCGCCGGTCGGCATTGCCGACAAAACCGCCATAGAGGTCTTCGTCCACGTCGGGCGCGGCTTCTTTCGGGCGCTGAAACACCTCGGGCCAGATGGCGCTCATGTCGGGCAGGCCGGCCGCTTTTTCGGCATTGCGCAGCGCCGCGTCCATGTCCACACCCCACTTCGCCGCCATCTCGGGTGTCAGGGTTTGCAGCTTGCGCACCACCATGGGCGACTTGTTGAGGTGCACCGACTTCAGCGGCAGGCGCAGCACGCCTTCAGGCAAGTCAGCGGCCCGGGTAAACAGGCGCTGGCGCAGCGTGGCCACGTCGAGCATCGGCAGTTCGCTCGGGTCATGCGCGAGATCCCAGGCGAGCAACTCGTTTTTATTGGTTGGGTGCGTCGCCAGCGGCCACATCACGGCCAGGCAACCGCGCTCCGGGGGGAACATGCCCGACACATGCAGAAACGGCATGGCGCTTTGCCGACTGGCGGGCAGGCCCAGTTCAGCGGCCACCCGGTCCTTTTTGTGCAGTCCCAGGCAAAAATCAAACAGCTTGGGCTGGGCCGTGCGAATCAGCCGGGCCAGGGCAATGGTGGCGCGCACGTCCGACAGCGCGTCGTGCGCGGCTTCGTGCAGCAGGCCGTTGGCGCGCGCCAGGTCTTCCAGCTTGAAGCTGGGTTTGCCGTCCTCTTTGACGGGCCAGACAATGCCCTCGGGGCGAAGCGCATAGGCCATGCGCACCACGTCCAGCAAATCCCAGCGGCCGCAGTCGTTTTGCCACTCGCGCGCGTAGGGATCAATCAGGTTGCGCCAGAACAGGTAGCGCGTCACCTCGTCGTCAAAACGAATGGTGTTGTAGCCGACGCCGATGGTGCCGGGCTCGGCCAGCACCTGTTCGATCTGCGCGGCAAACGCGTGCTCTGGGATCCCGCGCTCCAGGCACAGCTGAGGCGTGATCCCGGTGATCAGGCAGGAGGCCGGGTCGGGCAGGTAGTCGTTGGCGGGCTGGCAATAGAGCATGAGCGGCTCGCCCACCTCGTTCAGTTCGGCGTCCGTCCGGATGCCGGCAAATTGCGAAGGCCGGTCGCGCCGGGTATTCAGACCAAAGGTTTCGTAGTCGTGCCAGAGGAAGGTGTGCGGCGCCATGGATTGATGCTTGGAATATTTATAGGAGAAATTGAGCCCTGACCCAGATAGCTTGGTCGCGGGTAGCTATTATTTTGATAGCGCCATGAAAAGGATCATAAAAAGGCCCATGAAAAAGGCCGATAGCATGATGCTACCGGCCTTTTGGGGGTACGCTGAAAATCCGCGTCGTCGCGTCGTCAGTTGGTCTCTGCGGCCTCTGCCTCGGGCCTGGCTTTGCCCTCTTTCTTCAGCAGCGGCTGGATGTCGAGCTGGACCTCGCCGGTCTCGACGCCCTTCTCGTCCGTGGTGACCTGCATGTCGACGGTGAGGCGGCCGCCGTCAATCAGGCGCCCGAACAGCAGCTCATCGGCCAGCGCACGACGAATCGTGTCCTGGATCAGGCGCTGCATCGGGCGAGCGCCCATGAGCGGATCAAAGCCCTTCTTGGCCAGGTACTTGCGCAGCCCGTCGGTGAAGGTGACTTCGACTTTCTTCTCGGCCAGTTGGGTCTCCAGCTGGAGCAGGAACTTGTCGACCACGCGCAGGATGACGACTTCGTCCAGCGCCTTGAAGCTCACCACCGCATCGAGGCGGTTGCGGAACTCGGGCGTGAACAGGCGTTTGATGTCCGCCATCTCGTCGCCCGCCTCACGCGGGTTGGTGAAGCCGATGGTCGCCTTGTTCATCGTCTCGGCACCGGCGTTGGTGGTCATGACAATGATCACATTGCGGAAATCGGCCTTGCGCCCGTTGTTGTCCGTCAGCGTGCCGTGGTCCATCACCTGCAGCAGCACATTGAAGATGTCGGGGTGCGCCTTCTCGATTTCGTCGAGCAGCAGCACCGCATGCGGCTTCTTGGTGATGGCCTCGGTCAGCAAACCGCCCTGGTCAAAACCGACATAGCCCGGAGGCGCGCCGATCAGGCGGCTCACGGCATGGCGCTCCATATACTCCGACATGTCGAAGCGGATCAGCTCAATGCCCATGATGTAGGCCAGCTGCTTGGCGGCCTCCGTCTTGCCGACACCCGTGGGGCCGGAGAACAGGAAGCAGCCAATCGGCTTGTCGTCCTTGCCCAGGCCGGAACGCGCCATCTTGACAGACGACGCGAGCACGTCCAGCGCCTTGTCCTGGCCGAACACCACGCTTTTGAGGTCGCGTTCCAGGGTCTTGAGCTTGCCGCGGTCATCATTGGAGACGTTGGCGGGCGGAATGCGGGCAATCTTCGCCACGATTTCCTCGACCTCGGTCTTGGTGATGGTTTTCTTGCGCTTGTTGGCCGGCAGGATGCGCTGGGCGGCGCCCGCCTCGTCAATGACGTCAATCGCCTTGTCGGGCAGATGGCGGTCATTGATGTACTTGGCGCTCAGCTCGGCCGCGGCCTGCAGTGCGGCCACGGCGTATTTGACGCTGTGGTGCTCTTCAAAGCGCGATTTGAGACCCTTGAGAATCTCGACCGTTTCCTGCACCGTGGGCTCGACGATATCCACTTTCTGGAAGCGCCGTGACAGGGCCGCATCCTTCTCGAAAATACCGCGGTATTCCGTGAAGGTGGTCGCGCCAATGCACTTGAGCTGGCCGGAACTCAGCGCAGGCTTGAGCAGGTTGGACGCGTCCAGCGTACCGCCCGAGGCCGCACCGGCACCGATCAGGGTGTGGATTTCGTCAATGAACAGGATGCCGTTGGGCTTGTCCTTCAGCGCTTTCAGCACGCCTTTGAGGCGCTGTTCAAAGTCACCGCGGTATTTGGTGCCGGCCAGCAAGGCACCCATGTCGAGCGAGTACACGTTCGCCTCGGCCAGGATTTCCGGCACGTCTTTTTGCGTGATGCGCCAGGCGAGACCCTCGGCAATGGCAGTCTTGCCTACGCCGGCCTCACCGACCAGCAGCGGGTTGTTTTTGCGGCGGCGGCAGAGAATCTGGATCACCCGCTCGACCTCGTACTGGCGACCGATCAGGGGATCGATCTTGCCATCCTTGGCGAGCTGGTTCAGGTTCTGCGTGAACTGCTCCAGCGGAGAAGCCTTCTCGTTCTTTTCGCTGCCTTCCTCATTCTCGGCAGCGCTTTCGCCGCTCTTGGCGGGTTCGGGCGGATCGCTCTTCTTGATGCCATGGGCGATGAAATTCACCACGTCCAGGCGCGTCACGCCCTGCTGGTGCAGGTAGTACACCGCGTGGGAATCCTTTTCGCCAAAAATGGCGACCAGCACATTGGCACCGGTGACTTCCTTTTTACCGTTGCCGGTGGACTGCACATGCATGATGGCGCGCTGGATCACACGCTGGAAACCCAGCGTGGGTTGCGTGTCCACGTCGTCGGTGCCTGCCACCTGCGGCGTGTTGTCCTTGATGAAATTGGCAAGCGACTTGCGCAGATCATCCACATTGGCTGAACAGGCGCGCAGCACTTCAGCGGCACTGGGGTTGTCCAGCAAGGCAAGCAGCAGGTGTTCAACCGTGATGAACTCGTGACGTTGCTGCCGCGCTTCGACAAAGGCCATGTGCAAGCTGACTTCTAGTTCCTGGGCAATCATTGATTTTCCTTTCGGCTTGCTGACGTTTTACTTCACTGACTTCTGAATGGAATATTGGCCGGATTTGTCATTATTCAATGGGCTCGCTAATACATTGCAGCGGGTGCCCGTTTTTTCGGGCTGCTTCGGTCACCTGGTCGACTTTGGTGGCGGCCACGTCTTTGGAAAACACGCCGCACACGCCTTTGCCGTCCAGATGGATCTTCAACATGATCTGCGTGGCAGTTTCACGGTCCTTGTTGAAAAACTCCTGGATGATCACCACGACAAACTCCATCGGGGTGTAATCGTCATTGAGAAGAACCACCTGGTACATCTGGGGCGGTTTGGTCTTTTGGGGGCGGCGCTCCAGAACGACCGAATCCCCGCCATTGACATCATCGGGTCTGACGACAGGTGCCGGCGGCTGCGCCGGGGATTTGGGAGATTTGCTGGCCATGGAATTCATTCTAGCGACCGATATAGTCCAGTGCGCCCAATGGGGAAATTGGTGGCGGGAACGCGACATTCAAGCGTGACATATTTGACTATTCTGCGCCCATGAAAAAACCGCCTCGGAATCGCTCCCGGGCGGTTTGCAGGGGCAAGCCTGGCTGGCTTTACATGTGGTCGATCATCACCTGGCCGAAACCGGAGCAGCTGACCTGGGTCGCGCCCTCCATCAGGCGGGCAAAGTCGTAGGTGACTTTCTTGGATTCAATCGACTTTTCCATCGAGCTGATGATCAGGTCAGCGGCCTCGGTCCAGCCCATGTGGCGCAGCATCATCTCTGCGGACAGGATCTCGGAGCCGGGGTTCACATAGTCCTTGCCGGCATATTTCGGCGCGGTACCGTGGGTGGCTTCGAACATGGCAACGGTGTCGCTCAGGTTGGCGCCCGGGGCAATGCCGATGCCGCCGACCTGGGCGGCCAGTGCGTCGGACACATAGTCGCCGTTCAGGTTCAGCGTGGCAATCACGCTGTACTCGGCCGGACGCAACAGGATCTGCTGCAGGAAGGCGTCGGCAATGCTGTCCTTGACGACGATGTCCTTGCCCGTTTTCGGGTTCTTGAACTTGCACCATGGGCCGCCGTCGATCAGTTCGGCACCGAATTCCTTTTGCGCCAGGGCGTAGGCCCAGTCGCGGAAACCGCCTTCAGTGAATTTCATGATGTTGCCCTTGTGAACGATGGTCACGCTGGGTTTGTCATTGTCAATCGCGTACTGGATGGCCTTGCGCACCAGGCGCTCGGTACCTTCGCTGGAGACCGGCTTGATGCCGATGCCGGAGGTGTTGGGGAAGCGGATCTTCTTGACGCCCAGTTCATCCTGCAGGAATTTGATGAGTTTTTTGGCCTTGTCGCTGCCCGATTCGAATTCGATACCGGCGTAGATGTCTTCCGAGTTTTCACGGAAGATGACCATGTTGGTCTTTTGTGGCTCTTTCACGGGGGAAGGCACACCGGCAAAATACTGGATGGGGCGCAGACAGACATACAGGTCCAGTTCCTGGCGCAACGCTACGTTCAGGCTGCGGATACCGCCACCCACGGGGGTCGTCAGCGGGCCCTTGATGGACACCACGTAGTCGCGCACGGCGTGCAGCGTTTCTTCCGGCAACCAGACGTCGGGGCCATACACCTTGGTGGACTTTTCGCCCGCAAACACTTCCATCCAGTGGATTTTCTTCTTGCCGCCGTAGGCTTTGGCCACGGCTGCGTCGACCACTTTCAGCATGACCGGCGTAATGTCTGCGCCGGTGCCGTCGCCCTCGATGAACGGAATGACCGGCTCGTCAGGCACATTCAGTGAATTGTCGGCATTGACGGTGATTTTCTGGCCTTGGGCGGGCACCTTGATGTGCTGGTACATGTTTAAGAAGTCTCCGGTGAGCGCTGATGGCGTCAACAAGAAACGCCGCTTTCAGCAGTTAGGTAAAAACCCCTAAATTCTAGCCGCAAAACAATATTCCGAAATTTATGCGGGCTGCGTGTCAACCGGCGGGAAAGCGTTTTCGTTACGGTACAGTCCACGAGTTTTTTCGGGGGCATTCTTCCAATAACGTTATTTCAGGAAACTCCAAATGAACAAACTCCTCGCTGTACTGATTTCCGCCCTGTTCGCTACTGGCGCTTTCGCCGCCAGCCACGCCGGCGCTCCTATGGCTGCCGCCTCCAAGCCAGCTACCGCCGCATCGCCAGCTACGCCTGCAACCGCAGCCACCCCTGCAACCCCAGCTGCCAAGGAAGACAAAGCCGCTGCCGCTAAAGCTGCCAAAGCCGAAAAAGCCGCTGCCGCTAAAGCTGCCAAAGCCGAAAAAGCTGCTGCAGCCAAGAAAGCTAAAGAAGAAAAAGCTGCAGCCGCTGCCGCCAAGAAAGCAGAAAAGCCTGCTGCCAAAGCTTCTGAAGCCAAGAAGTAATTCCTGGGACTTCGGTCAAAATGCCCGCCCTGTGCGGGCATTTTTCATGGGCGTCGTTTATGCTGCCAGCCAACTCAACTTATCATGAACCCATGTTTATAAAACTTGCCGCGCGCAAGGTCGCCCGAAGTGTGACCCAGGCACTGATAAGCTGCGCCCTCGTGACCTCAGGCGGTGTGTTCGCCCAGGATGCCCCCCAAACCGACCTCCCACGGGTAACGCTGGGAGCCGGCATGCACCAGATAGACGCCCAGGTTGCGTCGACTCCACAACAACGACAAATCGGACTCATGTTCCGTACGGCGATGCCCCAGCACGAAGGCATGCTCTTTATCTTTGAACAGCCCTCCCAGCAGTGTTTCTGGATGAAAAACACACTGCTGCCACTGACCGCCGCGTTTGTGGCCGACGATGGCACCATCGTGAACCTTGCAGACATGAAGCCCCAGACGACTGAATCGCATTGCTCGGTACAGCCGGTGCGCTATGTGCTTGAGATGAACAAGGGCTGGTTCGCCAAAAAGGGCATCAAGGCCGGCGCCCGCCTGAATGGCACACTTTTTGAGGCCAGGCGCTGAACAACCGCAGGCTGAGAACGGCAGGCTGAGGCCGCCTCATTTAAAAAAACAAAAAAGCCGACGCGAGGTCGGCTTTTTTCATGCAAGGACCGAAGTCCTTTTCCTCCTTCTCCGCGTCAGGCGAAGTTGGCTTCCGCAAAGCCCCAGTTCACCATGTTGGACAGGAAGGTTTCCACGAACTTGGGACGCAGGTTACGGTAGTCGATGTAATAGGCATGTTCCCAGACGTCCACCGTCAGCAGCGCCTTGTCAGCGGTTGTCAGCGGCGTGCCTGCCGGGCCGGTATTGACGATGTCTACCGAACCATCGGCTTTCTTCACCAGCCAGGTCCAGCCGGAACCAAAATTGCCGACGGCCGATTTGACGAATGCTTCCTTGAACGCAGCATAAGAGCCGAACTTGGCATTGATGGCTGCTGCCAGTGCGCCACTGGGCTCGCCGCCGCCCGCGGGCTTCATGCAGTTCCAGAAAAAGGTGTGGTTCCAGATTTGAGCCGCGTTGTTGTACACGCCGCCGCTGGATTTTTTGATGATCTCTTCCAGCGTCATCGATTCAAACTCAGTGCCTTTTTGCAGGTTGTTGAGGTTCACCACATAAGCGTTGTGGTGCTTGCCGTGGTGATACTCAAAAGCCTCCTGGCTGTAATACGGGGCAAGTGCGTCAAGCGCGTAGGGGAGCGGGGGGAGCTTATGTTCCATGATTTTCCTCGTGGTGGTTAAAAACTTGTCCGGGTCATTGTAAAAACTAAATAAGTCGAGGTGCAGATACGGTCAAATCGACCTCGCCATCCGCAAGGGTAGCGCGAAGAGGCTGCCCCGCATACGTTGCCTTTGCGCGAGTGACAGGGTGACCCTGCATGTCCGCCAGCCAGGCATAGCCGCGCTGCAGCACCAGTTTCGGATCCAGCAATTCGAGTCGCAATTGTGCACGCTCAATCCGTTCCCGGCTGCGTTGCAAACTTGCCCCGATTTCCCTGGGTAGCTCCGTGTCCAACGCCTGGACCTGTAGCGTTTCGCGCATCAGGGCGGACCGCATGGCGTGCCGCAGGTTTTGCGCGAGCCCGGCCAGAAGAGCCTGCTGGCGGGTCACCAGATGAGAGGGCCGGCTGACACGGGCCGCAGCCCAGTCCAGACGCTGGGCATGCGACTGCATGTGCCGATCCACCCCGCGTTGCAAACGCTTCAGTACAAGGCCCAGGGTGTCGAGCCAGACAGTTTGCGGCTGCGCGCACAACTCCGCAGCCGCAGTCGGGGTGGGAGCCCTGACATCGGCACAAAAATCGGCGATGGTGAAGTCCGTCTCGTGCCCCACACCGCTGATCACCGGCACCGGCGAGCTCACTATCGTGCGTGCGAGTTGTTCGTCGTTAAAGGCCCACAAATCTTCCATGGCCCCGCCTCCGCGAACCAGCAGCAGCACATCCACCTCGTCACGCCGGTAGGCCTTGAGCAGCGCTTCGCGCAACTCCCCTGCGGCCTGCCCGCCCTGCACACTGGCCGGATAGATCACCACCGGTATGTGGGGGGCGCGGCGCTGCAAAGCGCTCACCACATCATGCAGGGCCGCGGCGCCCAGAGAGGTGACTACCCCAATGGCGCGGGGCAGCAGCGGCAACGCCCGCTTGCGGCCCGCGTCAAAAAGGCCCTCTGTTTCGAGTTTTTCCTTGAGCGCCAGGAACTGCTCAAACAGGTTGCCCTGCCCCGCCTGCCGCATGGATTCGACGACCAGTTGCAACTCGCCCCGCGGCTCATATACACCGAGTCGGCCCCGTAGCTCGACCAGTTGGCCGTCGCGCGGCGAAAAGTCCAGCAAGCTGGCGGCGCGGCGAAACATGGCGCAGCGAACCTGCCCCTGTTCGTCCTTCAGGGAAAAATAGCAGTGCCCGCTGGCCGCGCGCGAAAAGCCGCTGATTTCGCCTTGCACGGCCACCGGATTGAAGCGGGCCTCCAGACTGTCCGCAATGGCCCGCAACAACGAGCCCACCGGCCACACCCGCATGCCGGGCTCGCGCCCGGTGACGGGCGGTTTTTCAGGACGGGGCGACACCTCAAACATGGCCAAACCCCTTGAAAATGCGGGGGCAATACTCCACAGCGCACGGCCTGGCGCGGAGAAAAGCGGCAACTGCACTCGGACATCGCGATGAATTCGTGTAACTCATTGATTTTGAATAACTTAATTCTGCTCAAATTTTCATCGTTTTGTCACAAGCACGATTTGGCGCGGCTCGCGAACCCCATGGCGCCCACTTGCTCACAAAGTTATCCACATGTTCTGTGAGTTAAGTCTTACAGGAACACCATTTTTGAAACAGGCCCGCAGACCGCACGTAAAACCTGCGGCCTGATTTTGGTAGGCCATAATCCAGACAAATTACTTGCTTGGAGATGTGCATTGTTTTCGATCATACAAGCCGCAGGCTGGCCGATCTGGCCCTTGGTTGCCTGCTCCGTCTTGGCACTTGCGCTGGTCATTGAGCGTTTTACCAGCCTTAAAACCCCCAAAGTGGCACCGCCCAGACTGCTTGACGAAGCCATCACAGTCTCCCGTTCCGCCATTCCCGCACCCGATGTGGTGTCGCAGCTGGAACAAAACTCGGTTCTTGGCGAAGTGTTGGCCAGCGGGTTTCGTGCCTTGAATGCCAATCCACGGATCAGCGAGGACGATTTGCGCTCCATCCTGGAGGGAGCCGGTCGCCAGGCAGCCCACAAGCTGGAGCGGTACCTGGCCGCCCTGGCCACCATTGCCTCTGCGGCGCCCTTGCTGGGGCTGCTGGGCACCGTCATCGGCATGATCGAGATTTTCGGCGCCCAGGCCAGCGCCGGCAGCGTCAGCAGTTCTGGCGGGGCCAACCCGGTACAGATGGCGCAAGGCATCTCCATCGCCCTTTACAACACCGCATTTGGGTTGATGGTGGCCATACCGTCCCTGATTTTCTGGCGCTATTTCCGGGCCCAGGTTGACGGCTACCTGCTCACCATGGAACTGGCTGCAGAGCGCTTCGTACGCCACCTCAATACGCTGCGGAAATAGCCATGACCACCCTGCTTTTCACTTCGGGCAAGGCGCGGAGCCTCGCCGGCGGCAGCGGCTCATGAACTTCCGCCCCCATCCGCATGATGAACCGGAGATCAACCTGATCCCCTTTATCGATGTGTTGCTTGTTGTACTCATCTTCCTGATGTTGTCCACAACCTACAGCAAGTTCACCGAGCTGCAGGTAAAACTGCCAGTGGCCGACGCTGAGCAGCAGCGTGACTACCCCAAAGAGGTCATCGTCGCGGTCAGCAGCGATGGCCGCTACATGGTCAACAAGACTTTGGTGGAAGGCCGCGGGATCGGGGTGCTCGGTGCGGCACTGCTCGAAGCGGCAAAAGCCGGCAAAGAGAGCATCATCATCATCAGCGCCGATGCCAGCGCCACACACCAGGCGGTGATCACGGTCATGGAAGCGGCCCGCCGCCAGGGATTGACGCAGATCACCTTCGCCACCCAAAGCAGCGCCATGGCCGGCGCGAAATAGCTTTCGGGGCTTGCGGCCGGCTCTCCCTTCACAAAATGGCGAGAAACGCGTGAGAAACCTGTTGGTGAGGGCCTGGCTCACACGAGGCTGGCTGGCCTGCCTGCTCTGGCCACTGGCGCAGCTCCACGGCCTGGTCGTGCGCCTGCGCCGGACCTTGTATCGCAGCGGCATGCTCGAATCCCGTCGCTTTGCGGTTCCGGTGATCGTGGTCGGCAATGTCGTGGCCGGTGGCGCGGGCAAAACGCCGCTGGTGCTGGCCCTGGTGCGGCATTTGCAGGCGCAGGGCCTGCATGTCGGCGTGGTGTCACGCGGCTACGGACGGTCCGGCCATGAAAGTCTGGAAGTGGGTGCCGGGACACCTGCGGCCCAGGCGGGTGATGAACCGGCCCTTATAAAACGTGCCACAAACGCTCCTGTTTTTGTGGCAAAAAAAAGGACGGATGCCGTGCGCCTGCTGCTGGCGGCATACCCCTCCACGGCCGTCGTGGTGTGCGACGACGGCTTGCAGCACTACGCCCTTCAGCGGGATATTGAAATTGCCGTGTTTGATGACCGGGGTGTCGGCAACGGCTGGCTGCTGCCGGCCGGCCCACTGCGCGAACCGTGGCCAGAGCGCCAGCAGCAAGGCCTGGACCTGGTGCTGCACACCGGCCTGAAGCCGGCCTTTGAAGGATTCACCTCCAGCCGGCAACTGGCTGACCATGCCATTGCTGCCGATGGCAGCCAGATCGCCCTGGCCGCGCTGCAGGGCCGGCCTCTTGTGGCACTGGCCGGCATTGCCAATCCCGAAGCCTTCTTTGCCATGCTCAGGGCACGCGGCCTGGTACTGGAGCAAACCCTGTCATTGCCCGATCATCACGACTTTGGCGCCGACGATCTCGCGGCTTGTGCAGGCAAGACAGTCCTGTGCACCGAGAAGGATGCGGTCAAACTGTTTGGCAAGCCGGGCCTGGCGCCATTGCACCTTTTGGCCATTCCGCTGGTGTTTTCGCCCGAACCGGGCTTTTTTGGGGCGCTTGATGCACTGTTGGCGCCCCTGCTTTCTCAATTACCATCAAGCCATGGATACCAAACTGCTTGAACTGCTGGTCTGCCCCGTGACAAAGGGTCCCCTGGTCTACGACCGGGAAAAACAGGAACTCATCTCCCGCAGCGCGCGGCTGGCCTACCCGGTGCGTGACGGACTGCCCGTGCTGCTGGAAAACGAAGCCCGAACCCTGACCGACGAGGAGCTGGGACTGTGATGGTTGCCGGTTTCCTGCCCACATGAGCATGAGCATGAGTTTCACCGTCCTCATTCCAGCTCGCCTGGCCTCTACGCGCCTGCCCAACAAACCCTTGGCCGACATCGGCGGGACACCGATGGTGGTGCGGGTGGCGCAGCGTGCCATGCAAAGCACCGCCGCCAGCACGGTGGTCGCCACCGACAGCGCCGACATCATCGAAAAATGCAAGGCGTTCGGCATTGCCGCGGTCCTGACGCGTGCCGACCACCCCAGCGGCAGCGACCGGCTGGCGGAAGCCTGCACCGCGCTCGGCCTGGCTGACGATGACATCGTCGTGAACGTGCAGGGTGACGAGCCCCTGATCGACCCGGCCCTCATCGACGCCGTGGCACACCTGCTCAATGAACGGCCTGACTGCGCCATGAGCACGGCAGCGCATTCGATTGACCAGATGGCTGACCTGCTCAATCCCAATATCGTCAAGGTGGTGCTGGATGCGCGCCAGACCGCGCTGTACTTCAGCCGCTCGCCGATTCCTGCGGCACGCGACTTCGCCGGCACCGCCTGGTGGGAAGATGGCGAAAAGGGCAGCAAGCTGCCCAAACCGCTGCGCCACGTCGGCATCTATGGCTACCGCGTGGGCTTTCTGCGGCAGTTCCCTACCCTGCCCCAGGCGCCGCTGGAGCAACTGGAGTCACTGGAACAATTGCGCGCCCTCTGGCATGGGTACCGGATTGCCGTGCACATTACCGATAAGGCACCGGGCCTGGGTGTGGATACGCCGGAAGATCTGGCCAGGGCACGCGAGCTCTTTTCATAGCGGCCAGCCAGCTCACCCCGGCGTCTGTGTAAGCTGCCGTCAGGGGTGTACATGCTATCCTTGTACAAAAAGCAGGGGTGAGGTTTGCATGACGTGCTGGCAGCCCTCAACACCTGTCAAGCAGCCCATGGAGATACCGGCGCGCCGAACTCCCGGGTTGACTTCCTGAATTCATAAAAATCCGAGGACATCCATGAGACTGATTTTGTTGGGCGCGCCTGGCGCGGGCAAGGGGACGCAAGCGACCTTCATCTGCCAAAAGTACGGCATCCCCCAGATTTCCACCGGTGACATGCTGCGTGCAGCCGTCAAGGCAGGAACCCCGCTAGGCATAGAAGCCAAAAAAGTCATGGACGCCGGCGCGCTCGTGAGCGATGACCTGATCATCAACCTGGTGAAGGAACGCATTGCCCAGCCCGACTGCGCCAATGGCTTCCTGTTTGACGGTTTTCCCCGCACCATTCCACAAGCCGACGCCATGAAAGCTGCCGGCGTGAAGATTGACTATGTGCTTGAAATCGATGTGCCTTTTGAAGCCATCATCGAGCGCATGAGCGGGCGCCGCTCGCACACGGCCTCGGGCCGCACCTACCACGTGAAATACAACCCGCCCAAAGTCGAAGGCAAGGATGATGTCACCGGTGAGCCGCTGATCCAGCGCGAAGACGACAAGGAAGAGACCGTGCGCAAGCGGCTGGAGGTTTACAGCGCGCAAACCCGTCCACTGGTGGAGTACTACTCAAGCTGGGCGAAAACTTCGCCCCACGCCGCCCCCAAATACCGCGCCATCAGCGGCATGGGCGGGGTCGATGAAATCACGGAAAGAGCCTTCAAGGCCCTGTCGAGCTGAGGCGGCCCAAAGCCTCATCGGGCCGTTCTCCTGAACGGCATGCACCGGGCCTCAGCTCAGCAGGCGGAGCATCAGGTCCACCCGCGCCTTCACCGGGCTGAGCCCCTTTGAATCGGGAATGAGATCCCCCGGCTTGGGCAGCACCTGGCCGTCGGGGCAGCGCGTGGCGCGAACCACCGTGATGCCGCTGGCCTGTGCCTGGAGCAAAGCAGCTTCCAGCGCATGATGGATGGTGCCGTTGCCCGTTGTGGCGACAACCAGGCCCCGCACTCCCCGCGACATCAGGGCTTCCACCACTGCGCCACTGGCACCGGCATGGCTCATGACGATCTCAACATGCGGCCAGTCAGCCCCGCTGCCCAGGGCCGCTATTATTTTCAGGGTGTCCGGCGCCCGGTTTTCGTCAGCTTCAGGCCAACTCCTCAATAACCTCAGGCGCCCTTCTTCGACATAGCCCAGCGGGCCCGCATCGCCCGAACTGAAGGCGTCCAGCCGGTAGGGATGCACCTTCTGCACGTCCCGCGCTGTATGGATGGTGCCAGCGCATACGGCCACCACGCCCCTGGCGCCGGCGTGGCGGGCCACGGCCACGGCATCCAGCATGTTCTGCGGGCCGTCCGGTACCAGGGCCGTGGCCGGACGCATGGCGCAAGTCAGCACCACCGGCTTGGCGGGGCTGCACACCGCCTGTAAAAAATACGCGGTTTCTTCCAGCGTGTCGGTGCCGTGGACAATGACGATCCCCTCGACATCAGGCTGCGCCAGAAAGTGGTTGACGCGCCCGGCCAGCTTCGCCCACACGGCAAAGCTCATGTCCTTGCTATCGAGCTGCGCAACCTGCTCGGTGACCACAGGGCCGGCTTCGGCCAGCCCGGGAATCGCCGCCACCAGCCGATCAATACCAACCTCTGCGGCGGTGTAGCCGATGTTGTCCGAGGCGGTCGCGGCCCGGCCGGCAATCGTGCCGCCGGTACCCAAAATCACAATGGTTTGACGATTCATAAGAAGGATAAGAAGGGGACTTGCGTTCTTTGAAAAACTGGATGAAAATACAGGTACTGGATATTAAAACAGGTAAATACAAGGCAAGGTACGCGGTCATCCCTCAGCGGGCCGGTGCATCCAACCCAATCCAGGCTGACGAATCAAGGAGTCCCGGTCATGAGCATCCTGAACGAATTTCCGCATTTATCCTCCGAAGGTCCCAAGCTCACAGCTCGGCAGCAGCAAATCCTGGAATTGATCCAGAGTGCCATCGCCCGCACCGGCGCTCCGCCAACCCGCGCCGAAATCGCCAACGAATTGGGCTTCAAATCCGCCAACGCCGCTGAAGAGCACCTGCAAGCCCTGGCCCGCAAAGGCGTGATTGAACTGGTCAGCGGCACTTCGCGCGGCATACGCCTGCGCAGCGACACCTTGCGCTCCATCCATGAGTCCAGAGTCAAACAGTTTTCCCTGCCGTTGCAAAGCCTGGCCCAACTCGCCCTGCCTCTGGTGGGGCGGGTTGCTGCTGGCAGCCCGATTCTCGCGCAGGAACACATCGAGCAGACCTATTATTTTGAAAGCAGCCTGTTTCAGCGACAACCTGATTACCTGCTCAAGGTGCGCGGCATGAGCATGCGGGATGCCGGCATCATGGACGGCGATCTGCTGGCCGTCAAACAGGCCAAGGAAGCCAGGAACGGCCAAATTGTCGTGGCCCGTATCGGCGACGAAGTGACGGTCAAGCGTTTTCGGCGCACCAAGCATCTGATTGAATTGTTGCCTGAGAACCCGGATTTCAAAACCATTGTGGTCGAGCCCGGCGAACCCTTCGAGCTCGAGGGCCTCGCGGTTGGTTTGATCCGCAACACCATGCTCATCTAGACAACCCTTTCTGGTCGCACGACAGGTGGCGGGCGTTTGGTCATTGATTGGCCAACACCCTGGCGTTGCGGCCCCACTGGCGATTTAGCCAGCCCGAAATCCTGCCTGTAAACATTGGGGCGCAAGCCTCTCTAATTCAGGAGTTCATCATGGGAATCGTCAGTTTTTCAAATTCACCCGTATTCTCGGTTTTGCTTGCCCCCATGCAGGCCCTGGCGGCGTGGTTTGTGCCTGCGCAGTCCGCTTCAGACCCGTTTTCCGCCCCGGCCCGCACCCGGCGCACACCCCATCAGCTGGCCGTGCCCTTCAAGCCTGGCAGCACTCCCTCCCGGCGGTGCGCGGCCGCCGCACATGCCGCGGCAGCAAAAACCTCCGCCACCAGCCGCTTGAAGGTGGTGCGCGAGTTTGACGCGGCCGTCGGCCCCGCTTGCGCTGGCCGCATGGTCATATCCGGTCGCATGTCTGACGTCTGTGCAGAACTCGAGCGCATGGCTCAACGTGAGACCGCAGTCCAGTAAAGCCGGTGCGCCTTTGACACTTTGAGCCTGCCACGGCCGTTAGCCCACGGCACCGTGGCACCGTGGCGCCGCGCACTCATCGGCCCCTGAACTGCAGGGGCATGGGGAACAGGTTTCCTTCCGATACAAGTTGACGGCTTTCAGGCGCCACGGTTCGGAGGGAAGAAAAATCTTGCAGGCACAATATCGGCATGAATATTGTGATCCTCGATGACTATCAGGATGCCGTGCGAAAACTGAACTGCGCGGCCAAACTGGATGCATACCCTGCCAAGGTCTACACCAACACGGTCAAAGGCATAGGCCAGCTGTCCGTCCGACTCAAGGATGCCGATGTAATCGTGCTGATTCGCGAACGGACGCAGCTGAACAGGCAGGTAATTGAAAA
This sequence comes from Polaromonas sp. P4_F4, assembly GCF_056401355.1. NCBI lineage: Bacteria > Pseudomonadati > Pseudomonadota > Betaproteobacteria > Burkholderiales > Comamonadaceae > Polaromonas > Polaromonas sp. P4_F4. The sequence continues at coordinate 116,699 of NZ_JBFUJO010000016.1, forward strand.
ACTGCCCAAACTCAAGCTGATTGCCCAGACCGGCCGCGTTGGCAGCCATATTGATATTGCAGCCTGCACCGAGCGCGGCATTGCGGTGGCGGAAGGCATTGGGTCACCGACCGCACCTGCCGAGTTGACCTGGGCACTGGTGATGGCTGCGATGCGCCGCATTCCCCACTACGTATCACACCTGAAGCACGGCGCCTGGCAGCAAGCCGGCCTCAAGGCCGCCTCCATGCCGCCCAATTTTGGCATTGGCTCAGTTCTCAAGGGCAAGACACTGGGGGTGTGGAGCTACGGCAAGATCGGACAAATCATCGCCGGCTATGGCCGGGCGTTTGGCATGCGAGTGATCGTCTGGGGGCGGGAAGCATCGCGCGAACGGGCGCAGGCTGACGGTTTTGAAATTGCCGACAGCAAAGCCGAATTTTTTGAGCAAAGCGACGTGCTCAGTTTGCATCTGCGTCTGCATGATGAAACACGCGGCATCGTGACCCTCGAAGATTTGTCACGCATGAAATCAACTGCCTTGCTGGTCAATACCTCGCGGGCCGAGTTGATCGAGCCTGAGGCCCTGATTGCCGCGCTCAACCGCGGACGCCCCGGACTGGCGGCTGTCGATGTCTTTGAGTCCGAACCGATTTTGCAAGGCCACGCACTGCTGCGCCTGGAAAACTGTATCTGCACACCCCATATCGGCTACGTGGAGCAAGACAGTTATGAAATGTATTTCGGGGCGGCCTTTGACAATGTCGTGAACTTCATCAAGGGAACGCCGACAAACATCGTCAACCCCGGTGCCCTGCAAGTGCGCCGCTGATTTGCCCTGATGCCGGGTACTGCCAGCACTGGGCCAACGCTGGCACGGGAGGCCGGATTCAATGGCCTCCAGCCTCAGCCGGAATCCGCTTTTTTTCTGTTGCCCGGGTTTCTCCCTCAAGATATCCTGCGGCTGTGCCACCGGCGCATGCCAGAGGCAGTCGCAGCCGGGCATCTTCTCGCGAGCAGGATTGCGGCACAGTCCTGTCGTTTGCGCCTGCGTAATAATCCTTTTCCATGAAACCAATTTACAAAACCGTTGGCATTGTTGGCACAGGTGCCATGGGCCGTGGCATTGCCCAGATTGCCACGCAAGCCGGGAGCGTCGTCAAGTTGATGGACAACCAGGCGGGCGCGGCGGAAAAGGCGCGGGAGGCCATCTGCGCGCAGTGGGACAAGCTGGTGGAAAAAGGCCGGATGGAAACCACCGCTGCGGCCAGCCACAAGGCCAGCCTTCTGACGGCCGGCACGCTGGCCGATCTGGCGGACTGCGAACTGATTGTGGAAGCCATTGTGGAGCGGCTGGACGTCAAGAAAGCCCTATTCGCCGAACTCGAGACCATCGTGTCGGCGCATACCGTGCTTGCGACCAACACCTCGTCGCTGTCCGTGACCGCCATTGCGGCCGCGCTCAAACACCCGGAACGCTTCGCCGGCTACCACTTTTTCAATCCCGTTCCGCTGATGAAGGTGGTGGAGGTCATCGCCGGCCTCAAAACCGATGCAGCCGTGTGCAGCGCATTGGCCAGCCATGCCCGCCAGATGGGGCACACGCCGGTGCAGGCCCAGGACACTCCCGGCTTCATCGTCAACCATGCGGGGCGGGGCTATGGCACCGAAGCGCTGCGCATCGTCAGCGAAGGCGTGGCTGATTTCGCCACCATAGACCGCATCCTGCGGGACCAGGCCGGCTTCAAGCTGGGCCCCTTCGAGTTGATGGACCTGACCGCGCTGGATGTGTCGCATCCCGTGATGGAGTCCATTTACCACCAGTACTACGAGGAAGCGCGCTACCGCCCCAGCGTCATCACGGCGCAACGGCTGGCGGGCGGCATGCTTGGCCGCAAGACCGGCGAAGGTTTTTACCGTTATGCCGACGGTGTCATGCAGCTTCCGGCCGAAGCACCTGTGCCCCAGGTCGCAGAAATGCCGCCGGTCTGGGTTTCGCCCAGAGCATCCCGGCGCTCGGAATTGCTGCAATTGCTGAAAAATCTCGGCGCCAAAATCGAAACGGGCCAGTCCGCGTCGCCCCAGGCCCTGGTGGTGGTGGCGCCCCTGGGGTTTGACATCACCACGGTGGCCGTGGTGGAGCGGCTGGACCCGGCGCGTACCGTGGGTATAGACATGCTGATTGATGACGCGGCGACCCGGCGGCGGGTCCTGGCCACCAACCCGGCCACCCGTACCGACATGCGCGACGCCGCCCATGCCCTGTTCGCCCGGGACGGCAAGGCGGTGAGCGTGATACGGGACAGCGGCGGATTTGTCACGCAGCGCGTCGTGGCCACCATCGTCAACATTGCCAGCGACATCTGCCAGCAAGGCATCTGCAGCCCGAAAGATCTTGAAACTGCCGTGACGCTGGGGCTGGGCTACCCGCTCGGGCCGCTCGCCATGGGCGACCGCTACGGGCCCACCAACGTGCTGGAGGTGCTGTTCAACATGCAAACCGTCTACGGCGACCAGCGCTACCGCCCTTCCCCGTGGCTGCGCCGCCGCGGCGCCATTGGCCTGAGCCTGATGCATGAGGAGTGAAACACCCCCGTCGGATGGGAATGAATCACCCCCTTCGGATGCTCACTTCGTGTAGCACCTTCCCCCCTCCAGGGGGCGGCGCCTGCGGCCTGGCAAAGCCAGTTCCGCGGCCCCCACTGGTGGCAGACCTGCGAATTGCGGCCTTCGTGGCCAACTCAACACCCCGAAAGAACTGACATGGCAGGCGCAATCAAAGGTACCAGTGAGGGCCAGACCCTTATCCTGACGATCAGCAACCCGGAGTTCAGGAATGCCCTGGGTCCCGACATTTACGCGGCGGGCATTGAGGCGCTCAACGCCGCCGAAAACAATCCTGACATCCGCAGCGTGGTCATCACCGGCGAGGGCGCGATCTTCTGCGCGGGCGGCAACCTGCAGCGCCTGCAGGCCAACCGGCGCGAGGCACCCGAGGTCCAGGCCCAGAGCATCGAAGGGCTGCACAACTGGATTGACTCGATCCGCACCTATCCCAAGCCCGTGATTGCAGCGGTCGAAGGTGCGGCGGCCGGGGCCGGCTTTTCGCTGGCACTGGCCTGCGACTTTGTCGTCGCCGCAAGCAACGCTGTCTTTGTGATGTCCTACAGCACGGTCGGGCTGTCTCCCGACGGTGGCGGCAGCTGGAGCCTGGCGCGCTCTCTGCCGCGCGCCCTTGCCAGCGAGCTGCTCATGGGCGGCGAACGCATCAGCGCCCAGCGCCTGCATGACTTTGGCCTGGTGAACAAGGTCGCATCCGCGGGCGACGCCCTGAGTGAAGCGCTCAGGATGGCCGGGCAACTCAATGCGCGCGCGCCCAATGCGCTGGCCAGCATCAAGGAGCTCATCAATGAGGCGTCCTCAAACACCCTGAGCCAGCAACTGGCCTGCGAGCGCGACCATTTCGTGCGCAACCTGCACCACAGCAATGGCGGCGAGGGCATCGCCGCATTCCTGGAAAAGCGCACACCGCAGTACCGCTGAGGAGCCGCCGGTTTTGCTCCGCCAACCGGTGACGGTAATGCATGGCCAGACGGATGGCAAAGCGCAGTGGCAGAACTTGCTTTGCATGGGAAGCGATAGCCCAAAAGATGAGGCTCATCTGCAGCGCGCTCGCCCCGCCACACCGGGATTACGGGAGTCCCGGCCGCATCGGGCGTGCCTGCGTGACAGGTTAGAACAGCGAGTTCCCCCCGCGACGCCGAGGTGACAGCGGGGTGGCGCAAGGGGCGTGCCTGGGGTGACAATGGTGGTCTTGTTAGTCACTTAAAAGACAGGCCATGGACGATCCTATTCTTACGATAGATGAAAGAGCGGCCATCAACAGTGGTCGATGGTTTTCATCACTGTCCCCGTCCCTGAGGCACGACATCCTGCGATGCGCTTACGTCAAACGCTACAAAGACGGCGAACTGATTGCCGCCCGCGGCGATCCGCCGGAAGAATGGATTGCCTGCGCGAAGGGAGCCGTGCGCGTAAGCTCCACCTCCCTCTCGGGCAAGCAGATCACCCTGACCTATGTCGAGCCAGGCATCTGGTTTGGCGACGTGGCGATTTTCGACGGCGACCGCCGCACGCACGACGCGTATGCGCACGGCGACACCACGATCCTGTGCGTGGCCAAGGCCGATTTCAGAAAAATTCTGGCGGCCCATGTGGAGCTCTACGAGGCCATGCTGCGGCTCCATGCACGCCGCCTCCGTCAGCTCTTCGGCCTGGTGGAAGACCTCAACACCCTGCCCCTGCGGGCCCGGTTGGCCAAGCAGCTGTTGCACCTCGTGCGCTGCTACGGCGTGCCCAGCCTGGCCGACGGCCAGGAAATACGTATCGGCCTGCAGCTGGCCCAGGAGGAGTTGGCCCAGTTGCTGGGAGCCTCCCGCCAGCGCGTCAACCAGGAGCTCAAGTCCATGGAGCGCGAGGAGGCCATCCGCATCGAGCCAGGGGGCCTGGTGGTGCGAAACCGCGAAGCCCTGATGCGCATCTCCGAAGCCGATATGGACAAATAAGCCCATGAGCAATTTCGATCATTTTGTAGGCACTCGGGCCGTTTCCGGGCAGCAGGTCTTTGACATCGACGTCCTCAGCACCTATCTGAAACAGCACCTCGAGGGTTTCGAGGGACCGCTGACCGTCGAGATATTCAAGGGTGGCCAGTCCAACCCGACCTACAAGCTGATCACACCGGGGCGGTCTTATGTCATGCGGGCCAAACCGGGCCCCGTGGCCAGGCTGCTGCCGTCGGCCCACGCGGTGGAGCGCGAATTCAAGGTCATGCAGGGTCTGCAGGGCACCGACGTGCCCGTCGCCAGAATGCACTGCCTGTGCGAAGACGAGTCCGTGATCGGGCGGGCTTTTTATGTGATGGAGTTCGTCGAGGGCCGGGTCCTCTGGGACCAGTCCCTGCCCGGGATGACCAACGCCCAGCGCGGCGAGATCTATGACGAGATGAACCGCGTGATCGCCGCCCTGCACACCGTGAAGTTTGCGGAACGGGGCCTGGCCGATTACGGCAAGCCCGGCAACTACTTTGAGCGCCAGATTGGCCGCTGGAGCAAGCAGTACGCTGCCTCCATTACCCAACCGATTCCCGAGATGGATTCGCTGATCCAGTGGCTGCCAGCCAATATCCCTGCCGGCGCGCGCGATGACAGCATGGTCTCCATCGTGCACGGCGACTTCCGGCTCGACAACCTGATGTTTCATCCCACCGAGCCGCGCGTGCTGGCAGTGCTCGACTGGGAGCTGTCCACCCTGGGCCATCCCTTGGCAGACTTCAGCTACCACTGCATGGCCTGGCACATACCACCGGGCGCGTTTCGCGGCATTGGCGGCCTGGACGTCGCCAGCCTGGGCATTCCTTCGGAAGCCGAATACATCCGCCGTTATTGCGAGCGCACCGGCCTGGCCACACCCGAAGCCCTCAAGGCCGACTGGAACTTTTACCTGGCCTACAACCTGTTTCGCCTCGCCGCCATTTTGCAGGGCATTGCCAAACGGGTGGAAGCCGGTACCGCCTCCAGCGCGCAGGCGGTCAGCTCGGCAGCGGGCGCACCGCTGTTGGCCAAAATGGCCTGGGGCTTTGCGCTTGAAAGCCAGCGCTGACGCTGACGCTGGCAATTTTTTTACCCCCTCACCAACACCCCCTGCAGGAGACATCATGGATTTCAGCTACACCCCCAAGGTCAAGGAACTGCAGGCGCGCCTGTTGAAGTTCATGGAGGCGCATGTCTACCCGAACGAAGCCCGCTTCTTTCGGGAAATCGCCGAAAACCGGGCCAAGGGAAACGCCTGGATTCCCACGGCCATCATTGAAGAGCTCAAACCCAAGGCACGCGCCGCCGGCCTCTGGAACCTGTTTTTGCCGCACTCCCCGCGCGCGCCTGAAGGCCTGTCCAATCTCGAATACGCGCCCCTGTGCGAAATCATGGGCCGCGTGCCGTTTGCAGCCGAGGTGTTCAACTGCTCGGCACCCGACACCGGCAACATGGAGACCATTGCACGCTACGGCTCCGAAGCCAACAAGGACCAGTGGCTGGACCCGCTGCTCAAGGGCGAGATCCGCTCGGCCTTCCTGATGACCGAACCCGAGGTCGCCTCGTCCGACGCCACCAACATCCAGTGCCGCATTGAACGCGACGGCGACGACTATGTTCTCAACGGCCTCAAGTGGTGGTCGTCCGGCGCGGGCGACCCGCGCTGCGCCATCTACATCGTCATGGGCAAGACCAACCCCGATGCCGGCCGCCATGAACAGCAATCGATGATCCTGGTGCCCGCCAGCACACCAGGCATCACGGTGATTCGCCCGCTCTCCGTCTTTGGCTACGACGACGCACCGCACGGGCATATGGAGGTGCGATTGACCAATGTGCGCGTGCCCGCCGCCAACCTGCTGCTCGGCGAGGGCCGCGGCTTTGAAATCGCCCAGGGCCGGCTTGGCCCCGGACGCATTCATCACTGCATGCGCAGCATCGGGATTGCCGAGCGCGCGCTCGAGTTGATGTGCAAGCGCCTGAACACCCGCACCGCCTTCGGCAAGCCGATCGCCCGCCAGTCGGTGTGGGAAGAGCGCATTGCCGAAGCCCGCTGCATGATCGAGCAGGCCCGCCTGCTGACGCTCAAGGCCGCCTTCATGATGGACACCGCGGGCAACAAGGTCGCCAAGGCCGAGATTGCCATGATCAAGGTGGTGGCGCCCAACATGGCCTGCCAGATCATCGACTGGGCCATCCAGGCGCATGGCGGCGGCGGCGTGTCGGACGATTTCCCGCTGGCTTACGCCTATGCGCACCAGCGGACACTGCGCCTGGCCGACGGGCCGGACGAAGTGCACCGCGCATCCCTGGCCAAGCTGGAACTGGCCAAACATCTGGCGATGCCTGGTGACATCGACATGCCGGTGACGCGCGGCGCCTGAGCCGCTTCGGGTTTTTGACGGGCCCGGCGCCATACAGCCCATGGCTGCCGACGGCTTATTTGTGTGTTGCGCGGCGCGCCCATGTCTGTCCAGAGCGCAAATGTCGCCAAATGTCGGCTCGCGTTTCAGGACCGTTTCAGGGCCATTTGAGAAACAGCGCCCCTCCAGGCCACGCAGCGAATATCCGCGCCGCAGGACATCCGCATGTTTCAGAGCCGCTCCAACAGGATTTCTGCTTTTCTTTTACAGTGCAGCAGGCACCCTGGTACCAAAGAAAACACGGAAACACCAATGATCAACGTTTACTCATGGCCCACTCCCAATGGCCACAAAGTCCATATCATGCTCGAGGAGTGCGGCTTTCGCCTCGGCCGTGACTGGCAGGCCTTTCCGGTCAACATCGGCAAAGGCGACCAGTTCAAGCCGGACTTTCTCGCCCTCAGCCCCAACAACAAGATTCCCGCACTGGTCGACCCCGATGGCCCGGACGGCAAGCCCATTTCACTGTTTGAGTCCGGCGCCATCCTGCTCTACCTGGCCGCCAAAACCGGCAAGCTGCTGCCGAAAAGCGACCGGCTCAAATTCCAGGTTTTGCAATGGCTGATGTTCCAGATGGGCAGCGTGGGCCCCATGATCGGCCAGACCCACCACTTTCGCCAGTACGCACCCGAAAAGATCGACTACGCCGTCAACCGCTACACCAATGAAACCAGGCGGCTCTACGGCGTGATGGACAGGCAGCTGGCCACCAGCAAATTCATCGCCTGCAACCAGTACACCATTGCCGATGTGGCCATCTTCCCCTGGCTGCGCAACTGGGCCAACCATGGCATCGACTGGGCCGACTACCCCCACCTGAAAAAGTGGTTCGACCTCGTCAGCGCCCGCCCGGCCGTACAGCGCGGCGTACAGGTGTTGGCGGACCTGCGCCGCCCGCTCACGGGCGACAAGGAACGCGACATCCTGTTTGGCAAGACACAGTACGCAAAGCGGTAACTGCGGGGCCGCTGAGGCCGCCGTCCTTATCGCACGGCGGCGTCCAGGGTAGCCTGAACGAGGTCCGCGCCGGCTTTTTGGCGCACGCTGTCGACGATACCTTCCGTCGCCTTGCGCATGTCGGCCCGGAACGAAGGGCGCACGGGTTCAAACTTCATGCCCCTGTTTGCCAGATCGACAATCGCGCCGATATCTTCCGCGGCGGCAGAGGTCCGCTGCGCGATGACCGCCTTGGTGGCCGCGTCCTGAATGATTTTCTGGTGCTCCGGCTTGAGCGCTTCGAACCTTTGCTTGTTGGCGACCAGCACGATGAAATCGAAAAAATGCGAGGTGTTGGTCAGGTACTTCTGCACCTCATGGAAGTTCCGGTCCCGGATCACGGCAAAGGGGTTCTCCTGGGCATCCAGCGCACCGGACTGCAGCGCGCCATAAACCTCCTTGATGTCCATCTTCACCGGGTTCGCGCCCAACGCCTGAAACGTCGCGATATGGATTTCATCCGGCTGCAGACGCAGCTTCAGCCCTTTCAGATCAGTGATCGAGCGGACTGGTCGCTGGCTGTTGGTCAGCTGACGTGGCCCCAACTCCATGAAGCCCAGGGGTAAAAAACCTTTGGCGGCGAACTTGCCTCCCAGCATGGCGCCAACCTTGCCGTCGACGACCTTAAAGGCGATCTGACGGTCGGTAAACAGAAATGGAATGCTGAGTACCGACAGCTCCGGGACCGTGCGCGAAAGGTAGGCCGTCGAGATCCAGGTCATGAACAGCTTCCCGCTGCGAACCTGGTCCACATTGTCCTGGGCACTGCCCAACTGCATGGCCGGGAAGACCTCGACCTGGATCTGCCCGATGGAGACCTTTTCGACGTCCAGCTTGAACTGGGCCATTGCCAGGCTGCTGGAGTGATTCGCCGCGAAGTTTCCCGCAACGCGCAGTGGCTCCGCGAAGGCCGAACCCAAAGCCAGCAAAGCCAGGGCGGCCCACGCCGGCACAAGCCTGATGACCTTCCAGCCGCCAGGCCGGGATATTGAACTTCTCATGAGAGTATCCTTCCTTGATTGAACACTCTCAACATTAAAGTAAACAATTATGTCGACAACAATGTACTCAAAAGTTAAAGCTGTTTGCCGCAAAAGTGCATCGACAAGCAAGCCAAAACCAGCCAGGAAGCGCTGTAAGGCGGACGATCCGTGAGATTTAAGGGAGCAGGAAAGAGGTCAGGCGGGAGGAGGATGAAGCGCAGCGAATGCCACGGCACGCTGGCCCGGTGCCGTGGCCTGCCCGGAGGGGATCGAACCCCCGACCCTCAGCTTAGAAGGCTGATGCTCTATCCAACTGAGCTACGGGCAGGTATGAAACGCAGATACAAAAAAAGCCCACACAGGTGAGCTTTTTTGATGAATTCGTTGGTCGGAGTACAAGGATTCGAACCTTGGACCCCCTGGTCCCAAACCAGGTGCGCTACCAGACTGCGCCACACTCCGACTAGTCTGCTATTGTAGCGCGGACAGAGGCGATTCTGCAGGCACCGCGTATTTTTTTGCAATCTCTCATGCCGGAAAGATGCCGGACAGCGCCCGCACCGCCACAAGATGGGCTCTCACACCGGAATAATCGAACTGTGGATTCGAAACGCCTTGAAGGCCTTGGACCCGACAGGGCTTCGAACCGATTTCAGCTTCAAATAGTGTTGCTCCAAAAAAAACCGCTGTCCGCAACGCTTGGCCCGACAGGAGGCCAGACCGCAAAACGAGGAGACTGGCATGACTGTGAGGATCGTCAAATTGGGTACAGCCCGCGGCGCCGACGAAGGCCTGCGCATAGGCACGGTCCGAAGACCTCCCCGCGGCGTCCCCAAAAGCCAGTTCTCGTCACAAAATTGGTACGACGTCTGGTACCCCAACCTCGCGCCGAGCGTGGAAACCATGAAACTGGGCCAGTCTGCCCAGTCCGGCCCGGAGGGTGACCGCGACTGGGTCGTTTTCAGAAAGAAATACCGCGCCGAGATGGCCGAGCCGGATGCCAGCCGCAGCCTGGACCTGCTGGCCGCGCTGTCGCAGCGCACCAATTTTTCCGTGGGCTGTTACTGCGACAACGAGGCGCGCTGCCACCGCTCGCTGCTGCGCGAACTGCTCGGCGAACGCGGCGCAAATATCGCTTAAAAATATCGCTTAACCTTGATGCTCGAGCCGACTGGCGCGAATGCCGCGGTGCGCTGTCTTTGACAACTTGCCACATACTTTTTCCGGAGATTATTCGATGAAGCTCAAAATCCTGGTGGGCACCGTGACCAGCACCGCCGACCATGTGGCACAGGCAATTCAGATGGATTGCGCAGACCTGGTGAGCGGCATCGACATCCAGTTGATGGACGCACTGGACATCACGACCTTTGATGCCGCCCAGGCAGAAGATGCGCTTTATCTCATCTGCACCTCCACTTATGGTGCGGGCGATGTCCCGGACAATGCCCGCGCCCTGTATGAATCACTGGGCTCCCAGCCGCAGTTCCTGGGCCAGGTGCGCTACGGCGTGATCGCGCTTGGTGACAGTGCCCACGCGCAGACATTCTGCTTTGGCGGCAAGCAATTTGACGAGCGCCTGCAGGATCTTGGCGCTCAGCGCATCGGCGAGGTCTGGTGTCACGACGCCAGCAGCGGCACCGTGCCCGAAACGGAGGGCACCGAATGGTGCCGCCAGTGGCTCGCCGAAGCGTTGCAAGCCGTGGGGAGCAGCCCGGCCACCGCCTGAGAACAGGAAAACCGTGACTCGCCCCTCGTTGTTGCTCTGTCTTTGTTCTCTCTCGCTCTTGATTAACAGGTGAAATAAGCGATACAAATAGAAGTAACCGGAGACACGCATGCAACTGAGTCGCGCCGATCATTCGGCAAGCCCTCCCCTGGTGGACATACCCCGCGACTACAACGCCGCGCACGACCTGCTCGAGCGCAATGCGCAGCGCCCCGACAAGGTCGCCTTCATCAACGGCCTGAGTGGAGAGCAACTTACCTACGGCGAACTTGCCGCGCAATCCCGGCGCTTTGCCAATGCCTTGCGGGACCAGGGCTTCGCGCCCGAAAGCCGCGTCATGCTGGCGATGCTGGACACGCCCCAGTGGCCTGTCGCATTCCTGGGCTGCATCCTGGCCGGTGTGGTCCCCGTCGCTGCCAACACCTTGCTCACCAGCCAGGATTTTGAATTCATGCTGCGCGACTCGCGCGCCCGGGGGCTCATCGTCTCGCAGGCCCTGCTGCCGGCGTTTGAACCGCTGTTGGGCAAGGTGGAAACACTCAAGACCGTCATCGTCGCGGACGCCGAAGATTCCCCAACCTACCCCACGGTAAGCCAACTGGTGCGTAACGCTTCAGCCACAAAAACCGTCGCGGACACCTGCGCCGACGAGGCCTGCTTCTGGCTGTATTCCAGCGGCTCCACGGGTGCGCCCAAGGGTACGGTCCACCTGCACAGTCACCTGATCCAGACAGCCGAACTCTATGGCCGGGCGGTGCTGGGAATCCAGGAATCGGATGTGGTGTATTCCGCTGCCAAACTGTTCTTCGCCTACGGCCTGGGCAATGCGCTGACCTTCCCGATGAGCGTGGGCGCCACCACAGTGCTGCTGCCGGCACGCCCCACACCGGCCGAGGTGTTTGGGGTGCTCAGGAAATACCAGCCCACCATCTTCTACGGCGTACCCACCCTCTATGCCGCCCTGCTGGCAGACCCGGCCCGGCCGGCGAAATCCGAACTCCGTTTGCGCATTTGCACCAGCGCCGGCGAAGCCCTCCCTGCCGAGATTGGCAAGAAATGGACGGCGCAGTATGGCTGTGACATCCTGGACGGGATTGGCTCGACGGAAATGCTGCATATTTTCCTGAGCAACCGGCCCGGCGAAGTGCGTTACGGCACCACCGGCCAGGCCGTGCCGGGCTACTCGCTGCGCATCGTGGCCGACGATGGACACGAATGTGGCGTCGGCGAAATCGGCGAGCTTCAGATCAACGGCCCGAGCGCTGCCCTGATGTACTGGAACAACCGCGCCAAAACCAAGGCCACCTTTGCCGGCGAATGGACCCGGAGCGGCGACAAGTACACGTGCGATGCCGACGGCTTCTACACCTACGGCGGACGCAGCGACGACATGCTCAAGGTGGGCGGCATTTATGTCTCACCGTTCGAGGTGGAAGCCTGCCTCATGAGCCACGCGTCCGTGCTCGAGGTCGCGGTGATCGGGGTGATGGACGCCGACCAGCTGGTCAAACCCAAGGCTTATGTGGTGATGAAGTCCGGCCAGAGCGCGACCGCCGAGGAGCTGCAGGCCCACGTCAAGCAGCTGCTGGCGCCCTACAAGTACCCGCGCTGGATAGAGTTTGTGAACGAGTTGCCCAAAACTGCGACCGGCAAGATACAGCGCTTCAAGCTGCGCCAGACCCAGCAAGCCAGATAAAGGCTGCGGAAGATTGTTCAAACTGCTTGAAGCAGCTTCAAACGGGCACGGCAATTGCTTTAGACATAAACAATTTAATCTTCAATCTCGGGTTTTACACTAGGGCTGCAGGCGCACCGCACCCTTAATATCCGTCTGGTACGTTTCCGTCTCAACCAGGAGTTTTTCCATGACCTCACGCCGACTCGTTTTGACCCGCAGTGCTGCCGTTATCGGCGCCGCATCCACTGGCCTGCTGCTGCCCGAAATCGTGCGCGCACAGTCCGGCAAGGTGCGTGTGGGCTTCATGCTGCCCTACACCGGCACCTTTGCCCAGCTCGGGGTGGCCATTGAAAACGGCTTTCGCCTGGCGATCAATGAGCAAGGCGGCAAGCTGGGCGGGCGCGAGATCGAGTACTTCAAGGTCGACGACGAGTCCGAGCCCTCCAAAGGCATTGAAAACGCCAGCAAGCTGGTGCAACGCGACAAGGTCGACGTGCTGGTCGGCACGGTGCACTCCGGTGTGCAGATGGGCATCCAGAAGGTCGCGCGTGACAGCGGCGTACTGAGCCTGATTCCCAACGCCGGTGTGCATGCCGCCACCCGCAGCCTGTGCGCACCCAATGTGTTCCGCACCTCCTTCAGCAACTCCCAACCCACCCGAGCACTGGGCCAGGCCATGATTGCAAAGGGCCATAAAAAGGCCGTGTGGATCACCTGGAAATATGCAGCCGGCGACGAGGCCTTTGAAGGCTTCAAGGAAAGCTACACCGCGGCCGGCGGCACCATCATCAAGGAACTGGGCCTGCCCTTCCCCAACGTTGAATTCCAGGCGCTGCTGACCGAAATCGCCGCACTCAAGCCTGATGCGGTGGCCTGCTTCTTCGCCGGCGGCGGCGCCGCGAAGTTCATCCGCGACTATGCAGCGGCAGGCCTCAAAGGCAAGATCCCGCTCTACGGCTCCGGCTTCCTGACCGAAGGCGTGCTGGACGCGGCCGGTCCTGCCGCGGACGGCATCATCACCACCATGCACTACAGCGACTCGCTGGACACACCGCGCAACAAGAAATTCCGCCTCGACTACGCCAAGGCCTTCAAGGCGCAACCGGACGTGTACGCCGTGCAGGGCTATGACACCGGCCTGCTGCTGATCCAGGGCGCCAATGCCGTCAAGGGCGACCTGGCCAACAAGCCAGCGCTCTACAAGGCCATGGAAGGCGCCACCATAGACAGCCCGCGCGGCAAGTGGACCATGAGCAAGTCGCACAACCCGGTGCAGGACATGTACCTGCGTGTGGTGGAAAACAAGGAAAACAAGGTGCTCGGCGTTGCGGCCAAGGCACTGGCCGACTCCGGTGCCGGCTGCAAGATGGGCTAGGCATGGCCCCCACGGTCGCTCACTGCGTGTAGCTCCCTGCCCCCCGCGGGGGCCGCTGCGCCTGCGGTCTGGCAAAGCCAGCCCCGCGGCCCCTGCCGGGATGAAGAGCCCCCACGCTCGTTCACTGCGCGCAGCTAGCTGTTCTGCCTCTTTTTTTAACAAACTGGTACGGCGCGTGCTTGCCGTCTTGTAGCGATGCTATCTTCACCACCATGACGCTCACCACCTACCTCCTCTACGTCGCCGCGGTCGCTCTGCTGATTCTCACGCCGGGTCCCACCATGCTGATGTGCATGACGAATGCGCTCAACCACGGCCCGCGCAAGGCCATGACTTCCGCCGCGGGAAGCGTCGCCGCAGTGCTGTGCGTCATGCTGCTGTCGGCCATGGGCCTGGGCGCGCTGCTGGCGGCGTCTGAAACCGCCTTCACCGTGGCCAAGGTCATTGGAGCGGCGTATTTGATCTGGCTGGGGATCAAGACTTTTCGCAGCGAGGCGGCCGTGTTTGACGGCACGGCCAGCGAAAGTACGCCCACGCAGCGCCGCTCGTTTTTCCTGCGCGGTTTTCTGGTCGGCGCCAGCAACCCCAAGGCAGTGCTGTTTTTTGCGGCCTTTTTCCCGCAATTCCTGAACCCCGCTGCACCCTTTGTGCCGCAATTCGCCATCCTCGCCCTCACCTTCATGGCCTTTGAATTCACGGTGCTCACCTGCTGCGCGCTGGGCGTTTCACGCATCGCGCCTTTGCTGCGCTCCAGCCGTGCCGTACGGTGGTTCAACCGCGGTTCGGGCAGTCTTTTCACGCTCATGGGCAGTCTTTTGTTGCTGACGCGCCGGCACACCTGAAACCGATTTATGGATTTAGCCAACTTCCTCATTCAGCTGCTCAACAGCGTGCAGTACGGCCTCTTGCTGTTCATGCTGGCCGCCGGCCTGACCCTGATCTTCGGCATCATGGGCGTGGTCAACCTGGCGCACGGCAGCTTCTACATGCTGGGCGCCTACCTGGCCTGGTCGCTCAGCGCCCAGTTCGGCAGCCTGACCCTGGCCATCCTGGGCGGCGCCGTGCTCGCCGTTATTTTTGGCCTGGCGCTCGAATGGCTGCTGTTTCGCCACTTTTACCAGCGCGACCACCTCGACCAGGTGCTGCTGACCTTCGGGCTGATCTACATCTTTGAAGAGCTGCGCTCCATCCTCTGGGGCGACGACGTGCACGGCGTGACCATTCCCGAGCTCCTCGGCGCCTCCATTCCCCTCACGGAGAATTTGTCCTACCCGGTCTACCGCCTCTTCATGTCCGGCGTCTGCATCGCGCTGGCGCTGGGCCTGTACGGGCTGATCTCCAGGACCCGCCTGGGCATGAAGATACGCGCCGGCGCCTTCAACCGCGAGATGGCCGAGTCCCTGGGCATCAACATCAAGCGCATCCACGCCCTGGTGTTTGCCCTGGGCGTCGGCCTGGCGGCGGTCGCCGGCATGATCGCCGCACCGATCGCCAGCGTCTACCCCAACATGGGCTCGCAGGTGCTCATCATGTGYTTTGTGGTGGTCGTSATCGGCGGCATCGGCTCGGTGCGCGGCGCGCTCATTTCTGCGCTGCTGGTCGGGCTGGTCGACACCTTCGGCAAGGTCTTGCTGCCCTCGGTGGCCGGCATGCTGGTCTACATGCTGATGGCCGGCGTACTGCTGTGGAAACCTGAAGGGCTGTTCAAGCAATGAGCGCACAAAAATCCAATCTTGAAGTCCTGCCGCGCGGCGTGCAGGTGGCGCTCGTGCTGGGCCTGATCGCCCTGCTCGCCTTCCCCTTCGCCGGCACCGACTTCTACACCCAGATGGTGACCCGCATGATGATCATGGCGATCTTTGCCATGAGCCTGGACCTGCTGCAGGGCGTCACCGGCCTGGTCTCGCTGGGCCACGCCGCCTACTTTGGCCTGGCCGGCTATGCCCTGGCCTTCCTCACCCCGCAGGGCGAGGCCGTCAGCCTGTGGTGGACCCTGCCGCTGGCGGTGCTGGCCTCGGGCCTGGCGGCGCTGGTCATCGGCTTTTTTGTGGTGCGCACCCACGGCATCTACTTCATCATGGTCACCATGGCCTTTGCCCAGATGGTGTTTTACCTGTTCTTTGACAACAAAATCCTGGGCGGCTCCGACGGTCTCTACATCAACTTCAAGCCCAGTGCCGAACTCTTTGGCTGGACGCCGTTTGAGCTGGACGGCAAGCGCACGCTGTACTACTTCACGCTGGCCACCTTGCTGGCGGTCTATGCCTTCTTGCGGCGCCTGCTGTGGAGCCCGTTTGGCCGGGCGCTGGCCGGCATCCGCGTCAACGAGCACCGCATGCGGGCCATGGGCTATGGCACCTTCGGCTACAAGCTGGCGGCCTTCACCCTGGCCGGCGCGCTGGCCGGGCTGGCCGGCTACCTGTGGGGCACGCAGACGGGCTACATCAACCCGGAGCTGATGGGCTTTCACATGAGCGCGCACGCCATCATGATGGTGATCCTGGGCGGCATGGGCAACTTTGCGGGCGCCATCGTCGGCGCCTTTGCCTTTGAATACCTGCTGCACCTGTTCAAGGACTTGCCCACCCTCGAGGTATTGGGCAGCGTCAATCTGGGCAAACACTGGCAGCTCTGGATGGGGCTGTTCATCGTGCTGCTGGTGACCTTTGCGCCGCGCGGCCTGCTCGGGCTGGCGCAAAAGTTCATGAAGCGCAAGGAGGCCGACCATGGCTGAACTGCTGCTGTCGGCAAAGAAGCTGACCAAACGCTTTGGCGGGCTGGCGGCGGTGAACGACGTGTCGGTCGATCTCTGGCGCAACCACATCCATGCGGTGATCGGCCCCAATGGCGCGGGCAAGTCGACGCTGACCAACCTGCTGTCGGGTGATTTGCCGCCGAGCTCGGGCACGGTGATGCTGGGCGGGCACGACGTGACGGGCTGGCGCCCGGAGAAGATCTCCGGGCGCGGCCTGGGGCGCAGCTACCAGAAGACGAATATCTTCCTGCCCTTCACGGTCTGGGAGAACGTGCGGCTGGCCGCGCAGTCGCGCGAGCCGCATGCCGGGCGCTGGCTGCAGCGCGCCGGCCGGATGGCCTCCATCAACGGCCGCGCCGAACGGGCGCTGGAGCTGGCCGGGCTGCA